>JBGUGY010000204.1:0-6813 GCA_045111775.1 Bacteroidaceae bacterium
GGCATATCCGTTTAGTATGAATGCGCTCTCGTCATCGCCGCTGCGCAGGAATTCAGCTAACTTTTTTATTACATTTTCCTGCTGAAAAGTTGGCTGGTATAAAAATTTTTCTTTAATTTGAAGCGCTATTTGGATATTATTGTCCATATACAATTAAAAAGTCAGCCGAAAAATCGGTGTTTTAATAAATTTATCTTATTTTTGCGGCACGAATATAAACAATAAAATTAACATAACATTATGAAAACTGTTTTTAATGTCATTCTGGTTCTCTGCGTTGCAGGATTAGCATACGTCAGCTACCAGAGCATCAAGGCTCCTATCGAATTCAGCGAGACAAAGGATTTGAGAGAGAAAGCGATTATCAAGAAACTTATTGATATCCGTAGTGCAGAAGTTGCATGGGCCGAGGCTCACAACCGTCACTATACAGCGGACTTCGACTCACTAATCGATTTCGTAAAGAACGCTAAGACAAAGGAAATCAAGAAGGAAGGTGTTCTTTCAGACGAGCAGCTTGAGGCAGGAATGACAGAGGAGAAGGCTGTTAAGTTGGGTCTCATCAAGCGTGATACAATGATCGTTTCAGTTGCTGAGAACCTTAAGATTAAGGACATCGACAATTTGGCTGAGGTTCCTTACGGAAACGGCAAGAAGTTCAACTTGAAGACTGGTCAGCAGTACAACTCAAAGACTGAGACTACTCTTTACTTGTTCCAGTGCGACATCGATTATGACACATACTTGAGCGGTCTTAACGATTCAGAGCTTAACGCATTGAAGAACAAGGCTGAGAAGGGAGGCAAGTTTGCAGGCCTTAAGGTTGGTGACACTGAATCTCCAAATAACAATGCAGGTAACTGGGAGTAATAACATTACAGCATATAGTCTATCCATCCGCCTTTCAGCGGATGGATTTTCTTTTTTTCTACACACACCTTCGCAAGAGGATTCGTTCACTCACATTCAGTATGCCACAAAATCGACCATCTCGATTACGGCAAACCTGAAGAACGCCTTCCTGAGCGAAGATGTGCTGAAACGCGATTACCAGAGGGTTAACATTATCCTCTGCGATTCGAGATACACCATCATTCCCGTAGAGGAATTCGACGAGGCTAAGGCTGAAGAGATATTCTGCTACAACTATCCCGAAGAGACAGGAACGATGGTGATGCACAATGTTCTGCCAAAGAACAAGGCAGTAATCCTGTTCTCGGTAGACAAGAATACGGAGCAGCTTATAAGAGAGCATCATCCAAACTGCCGTTTCTACCATCAGATGACATCGATTGCCGAGCATTTCTTCGAGAAAAGCTACGTTGGCAGCACCCTGAAGATGTTCGTCTACCAGCACGAGAGATGCAGCGACATCTTTGTGTTCGACCGCGGTAAACTTCTGTTTACCAACACTTTCCCAAACCGCGAGACCGACGACAGCATCTACTACTATCTCTACATCTGGAAGCAGCTCGGGCTGAGCCAAGAGAACGACGAGATGCACTTGGTTGGCAACCTGCGCGACCACAAACGGCTCTTGACCGAGCTGAGAAAATATGTGAGAAAGGTTTATCTGATTGACCCGGCAATGGAGTTCAACAATCAGAAGATAGCGGAGAAAGAGGATGTTGCATACGACGCAAAGACTCTGCTGCTCTGCACACCACAACAATAACGATTTTTTTATGAGAGTAATAACAGGAACGCTAAAAGGACGTCATTTCGATGTTCCGCGCTCGTTCAAGGCACGCCCAACAACCGATTTTGCAAAGGAGAATCTGTTTAACGTTGTGCGCGCATATATCGACTTCGAAGACGACTGCGAGGCACTCGACCTCTTTACGGGAACGGGAAGCATAAGTCTGGAGCTCGTCTCACGCGGTTGCAAGCGCGTTATTTCGGTCGAAAAAGAGCCGCTGCACTACACCTTCATAAACAAGATTGCAAAGGAACTGAAGGCAGAGCAATGGCTTCCGTTGAGGGGCGACGTATTCAAGTACATTACGCGATGCGGCGAGAAGTTCGATTTTGTGTTTGCCGACCCACCCTACGCGCTTAAAGAGCTTGCTACGATTCCCGATTTGGTATTCGAGCATAATCTGCTAAAAGACGACGGTCTGTTCGTACTGGAGCACGGCAAGGACTACGATTTTTCGGAGCATCCAAACTTTGTTGAGCATCGCCACTACGGCAGCGTAAACTTCTCTTTCTTTAAGAACAAAGGCGAAGAATAAAACAGGATTATCCCTTACAAAAAACAGTTTATGAAATCACGATTCATTCTCATTTTGCTGTTCTGTCTTTCTTTTGTTCATGCCACAGGACAAGAACTGAATTTAGACATCAAGGGAAAGGACTATGTTTATGCCTTATTCGAATTTGAAAGACCATCTAACTGGCCCGTTATCTTTGCTGTCGCCATAGACAGCAAAGATACGTTACATATAAACACAAATTCTATAGACGATTGTGTGCAAAGTGTTCACAAGAACTCACGTTCTACAGTCTTAGGCGAAATAGAGTGTCATGACGTTTTCGCTAAAATATGGGGAAGAACTCCAAGAACCTACGATATGTGTTTGCAATCAATGATAAATTTCAACTACGAAACTGACAAATACAAGACCGTTAAAATAATAAGATTCAAGACAGGTGAAACTCTAATCCTAAAATACACACGAGTGTTTGGTCTTGTTGCTGATTTAGAAGAAGACCATTCAACGTCTATAGGTTTAGACTCAAAAGAGTACCCGATAATAAGAAAAAGAAGCATCCCCATTTCTTTTGTGACGTGCAACAAATTTAAAGACTTCCCTATCATCATCGAATAGCATTTATTATATCTACGAACAGAAGATACTTTCTTCGAAGCAATAGAATTATTGACAACGAAAAGGCTTATGCTTGCATAAGAACTAAGAATTCCGTTTTTTAAGATGAAAATAAACAAACCGTATATGTTTCTAACCTAAGAATAATGCAGACAAAAGGCATTTATTTCCCGAGCAGCATATTATATGTTTGGATTTTGTCACATTTCAACAAATTATTTGTTTGGATTTTGTCAAAATTCGGTGATTTTTTTGTTTGGATTTTGTCATTTTTGAGCGAATTATTTGTTTGGATTTTATCCAAATATGCCTTACATAGCATAAGAAAAACGCCTCTGCTCTCCCCTTCCTAAACACATAAAAAACAGAGGTCGAATCTGCGTGATTCGACCTCTTTAAATATCCTTAGAAACGTCCGCCACCCGGAGGAGGACCCATTGGGCGACCGCCGCCTCTGCCGCCCATTGGGAAGTCTCCGTAACGCTCGCGCATCTTGTCGCGTGCAGCCTTGCTTCCTATGATGTTAAGACGATAGATGAAGTGGAGCATACAATAACTGTTTATCGAGTTGTAGCGCGAATCCTGACGGCTTGTAGCCGAGATTACGCGCGACAGATTGCTCTGCTTGCCCAAGATGTCGAACACCTGCAAAGTGATGGTTGCCGCATTTCCCTTCAAAAAATTCTTTGACACCTGAGCGTTCCACACAAGCTCGTTGGTGTTCATGCTGCTCTCAGAATAGCCTCGGCGGAAGTTGTTGTTGATATCCGACGACAAGGTGATAGACCAAGGCAGAGTGAAGCTGGCATTCAGACCGTATGAATAATCGTAGATATTCTGGTTGTTGCTGTTCTTCTGCGCCTCGCTCTCAGAGTGAGAGTAGTTGATGCTTCCGTTAGCCGTTACGTCAAGCCAATTGTTTCGGTAGCCAAACGACAAGCGTTCAGCCAGCGTTGAGTTCTGTGTTGAATACTGCTTGCAGTACTTACCCATTGAGTAGAAATCGATGTCCGACACATCCACGCCCGAAATCTCGCCTGTGTACGATTCGTAGTTCTGGTATCTTACAACAGAACTTGAGTTGAGCGTAAGTTTGTTGTCGAGGAACGCCAAGTTATAGTTGATGTTCGCGCTTCCGTTCCAGTTACCGTTAATGTTGTCGTAGCCTGTGTAAGTAACACCGTTTGTGCTGTTGTAAAGCTCAGTGCGAGCCACATCGTCCTTGCTGAAACTTGCGTTGATGAAGGCTACAATACTGCTCTGCTTGCTCGTGTTGTAGTTGTTATACATCAAACGGAAGTTGTTTGTGAACGATGGCAGCAGCGTTGCGTTACCAAACTTGATGTTTGTAGGGTTACTGTAGTCGGTAATAGGCAACAGATACGTCATTGACGGCTGACTTGTGTTTCCACGATAAGTAAGTCTGAGCTGATGCGTCTTTGTGAATCGGTATCTGAAGTCCATTCGTGGAGAGAAGTTCGTAACGTTACGCTTTACGTCGTAGTTTTTTCCAGCCTTTGTGTAGAGCATGTTACTGCTCTGTGGCTGAAGAACCGCTCCGATGTTGAATCTGAACTTGCTCTTTACAATGCGCAACATCATGGTGATGTCGTTGATGTAGTTGCGATACTCTGCCGAGTTGCTGAGCGTATCTACAAGCGAGTTTGCATATCCGGCAGGCAGAGAGCCGAACTCACCTGTATATCCGGCAACATCGTATGTATTCTTGCTGTTGTCCTGAGTCTTGTATGTGTATCGGTATGTAAGCTGCAAGTAACCGCCCTTGAAGATAGGTTCGCTGTAACCAATCTGACCGTAATAAGTCCACTGGCTGTTTGGTGCACTGTAGTACTGGTTTCTGTAATAAACAGAATCGAGTCCCATAAAGTTACGAAGCTGGAAATAGTCGATTTGAGAGTTGTCGTACTGCTCTGACTCGCTGTCTGAATATGAGATTGAGCCTCGTGCCGTGATGTTTCTGCCCTCCTTGCCGAGTTTGCGGTTAATCTGGGCATCTGTTCCAACCTTCAGGTTGTTGCCGGTAGAGAGCGACTTGCTCACGTTTCGGTTCACGCGGTCGGTCTCGCCCCACGCTATAGACTCGTTGGTTACATCTTCCAGAGGATCGTTGGTCAGTTCGTAAGGGTCAATCTTGAATGTAGCCGATGATGACTGTCTTGTGCTCTCGCTCTCTGAATAAGAGAATGTAGGGCGAAGCAAGATGTTCCAGTTGTCGTTCGGCTTCCATTCAAGGCGGAAGTCAGCTCCGAAAGAGCCGTTGCAACTGAGCGTTGACGACAGCGACTTAGAATAAGACGTTGTTCCTGCCGACAGACGCTCTGAATAAGTGTCGCTCTTAACATCGCCGTCGGTATGAGAGTATCTCACGTTTCCGCCAACCTCGAGTTTCTTTGTACTCTGAGCATAGTTTATACCGATGTTCTTGTTAGCCTGCAAACCGTTGCTTCCGCCAAATCCGCCGCCGGCGAAACCGCGGTCGCCCGTATTGTTTGCCGAGCCGAATACCGAAATCTGCTGATTGTCGCGGAATCGGTTAACCATCAGCTTCTCCGAATATCTGTGCTTTGTTCCGGCAGATAGGTCGAAGTTTCCGAACCAACCCTTCTTCATATCTTTCTTGACGGTGAGGTCGAGAACCGTCTCCTCCTCGCCATCGTCGATGCCAGTGATTCGTGCCTGGTCGCTCTTCTTCTCGTAAGCCTTGATTTTCTCTACCATCTCGACAGGCAGATTCTTCATTGCCACCTTTGTGTCGCTACTGAAGAACTCCTTTCCGTCGACCATAATCTTAGAAATGCTCTTTCCGTTGATGGTGATAGAACCGTCCTCGCCAACCTTAGCACCCGGCAGCTTCTTCACAAGTTCCTCGAGGGCTGAGCCTTCGGGAATGCGGAAGGCAGCGGCGTTATACACAACCGTATCCTCTACCACCTGCACCTTTGCAGCCTGCGCCGTAACAACCGCCTCTTTCAGCATGATGGCATCGACCGCCATTCTGAAACTGCCGATGTGATGCTTCTCGGCGGTTACACTAACGTTTCGGGTTTGCGTAACATATCCAATGAAGGATACCTTTGCAACGTAGTTTCCAACGCTCACACCTTGAACCGAAAAACGACCGTCATTTCCGCTCACCGCACCAGCCACAAACGAGCTGTCTTTTGGGTTGAGCAACTGCACAGTAGCCTGAGGCACAGCCGTTTTCGTTTCTCTGTCGATTACCGAACCTGTGACGTTTACCTTCTGCGCGAAGGCAAAAGCCGCTACGGTTATCAGCAATAACGACGTAACTAATCTTTTCATAATTAAAATTCAGTTTTGTAAATTAAAATTTAATTTGAATTTAATAAAACAATATGTTTTAGTTTCACTTTGTGTTCTTTTCAATCCACTGCGAAGGCGTTGTGCCCTCGCGCTTTACGAACTCTCTCACAAAAACATGATACGATGAATATCCGAGTTCGAACGACAAGTCGACCAAGTCGGTATTTCTCTTCTCTTCGAGCATACGTTTCTTAGCCTCCTGCATACGCATCTTGCCAATCCAGTCGTAGAAACTTATGTCGGCTCTCTTCAAGTAGTTGAGTATGGCAACCTGCGAGCATATCACATCCTCGCTCATGCGCACCACGTTTATGTTAAACTGAGTGTAGCCGCGTCTCTGCTTCCACTTCTCAATCTTCTCGTCAATCTTCTCGGTCGAACCCATCTCCTCCTCGAGCCTCATCCTCAGACTTTCGGGTGCCTCGATTACCGAGCTGATATCGAAATATGTTATCGGATACATCAGATACGAAACCACGAAGATGAACATGAACGTGAGCAGCACAACCACAAAGAACACGAACAGAGCCTGTGAGTTGACCACCACGCACACTATTGCCATAATACCCACCATAATTGCGCCGTAGAATGCCGAGCGAACCCACGGAAGGCTGTATCTCTCGGCCTCGGAGAAGAA
>JBGUGY010000205.1:0-5869 GCA_045111775.1 Bacteroidaceae bacterium
ATGATGAGGAATGTTGCCACGGCTGTAATCAGTCCAATGTAATTCATTTTGTGTGTCGTGTTTTATTTTGTGTTTATAATGTCTTCAAGAAATTCTGCCGCATCAGCCACGCAGTCGGGACATTCTCTCAGCACCTGCTTAGTTTCAACTCCTTTCAGAAGTTTGCACTGAGTAGCCTTATTGCGCTCTTCAAAGCGAGTCATAATCTCGCGCATTCCCTTCATCGCCTTGGCTTTGTCCTTGGTGATGAGGCTCAGGGCGATGCCAGCTCCGACAATCGCTCCGCAAGTGCCCTCCATGTTGCCCATTCCAGCGGCGAAGGCAGTTGTCATGTTGCGCGATGTCTCTTCGTCAATGCCCGTGAGGTCGCAATATGAGCACAGAACGGCCTGTGCGCAGTTGTGCGAGCCGCATCTTTTCTTCTCGGCGGCATCGAATTTTCTTGTTTCCATATTATTTTTCTTTGTTTTTAAGTTTGCAAATCATTTGAGTCATGTTGCCCATAGGACAGAATACGCACCAAGTGCGCGGACGGTAGACGATGGTGAGCGCGATTCCGACGATGAGCGACGTGAGCATTATTCCGTACAGTCCGAAGGCAAACTGAGCCTTCCATGGCTCAATCTCTGTCGGATATGCCCAGTGCCATGGAACGTTCATCGTCCATAGCAGATGGATTGTCTGCGAGAGCGAGCGTGCTCCGTGCGCCACCTGAACGGTGATGTATATCATTTGGACGAAGAAGAACATGAAGAATGCCAGAAATCCGTTTCTGAACCACTTCGACGACAGCCATCTCGGAGCCACTTTCTTCCTCGACCATCCAAGCGAGTTGCCTATTTGCAGAAAGAGTTGTCCGCGTCCGCAATAGTTGTTGCAATATCCCTTCGTACCTCCAAAAATCGCCATGGCAAGCGGAATGGCAAAACATATCACGCCGAGCCATGCAAACACGATGTTGAAGAATCCGAGCGTGAAGTATGTTGCCGAGACTATCCACAGATAGTCGTTCCATTTTTTCTTTTTCTTCATTTTTTTAGTCTGTCGAGTTTTTTCTTTTTTAATAACACCGATGCTTTATTTTTCTGCCGTTCTTGCAACCTTGTGCATTACGCCAGCCGGACAAGCCTTTTCACAGAGTCCGCAGCCAATGCATTTCTCTTCATCTACAACGGCATAGCATCCTTTGTAAACCGAGATGGCATCGCGCGGACACGCTTTTACGCATACTCCGCACGCTACGCATCGGTCTTTCTCGTTGCACGCTATAAATTTGCCCATCGTCTCATCTGTTCAAAAACTGTTCTACAATCTGCTTCAGTTGAGACTTTGGCATTGCTCCGCTCTGTCGCCATAACGCTTCGCCATTTCTAAATAATATCAGAGTTGGAACCGACTGAATGTGGTGCTGTGCTGCCGTGTCGCCGTACTTGTCTACATCAACTTTAATGATTCTGATGCTCTCGCCGAGTTCTTCCTTTAGCTGTACTAAAACCGGATGCATCATTTTGCAAGGCTGGCACCATGTTGCATAGAAATCGACCAAAGTAAGCTGGTCACTCTGAATAACGTTGTTGAAAGTTTCCATTTCTTTTAAAGTGTTTGTGATTTATAAAATAACGAACAATATCGTTCTATTCGCTGCAATCGTTTTTTTTGCAAAGTTCCATGCTGAAAAAGTCGTTGAACAACTCGCGTGCATATTCCCAGTTCTCGCGGTTTATGCAGTATTTTACCTTCGGTGGCTCAATCTCGCCCTGAATAAGTCCGGCATCCTTCAGTTCCTTCAGATGCTGGCTTACAGTGGCTTTTGCTATCGGTAGTTCCTCGTAGATGTCGCCGAAATAGCATTCGTCTCTTTTAGCCAGAAACTGCATTATTCCAATTCGTGCCGGATGTCCCAGAGCCTTTGCAAGTCGTGCGAGTGTCTCTGCCTTTATGCAATATTTGTTCTTCGCCATTGTTATTGGTTTTGATTTCTGTTTGCAAAAATACGAACAATATTCCGGACTGCAAAACTTTTCTGTAAAAATGTTTGTATTTTTACGAACAAAGGCTCGCTGTTGCAGAATATACATTATAATATGCTTCATGGTCAAATAAAAAAATGAAAGAAATATTGTTGAGTTTTACAAAAATGATATTTTTGCGAACAGAATCGTAAAGTAAAAGATTATGAAGATTATAATCACAATATTTTATACAATTGCCTTGATATTTACTTTCGCTATTGGACGAAGCATTCCGATAGTTGTACTGTTATTTTGCCTGATTGCGAGTACAGTTTTGGGATTGGATGCTTGGCGCGGTGAAAAGGTAGTGAAAGACATAAGATTCGCTGGCTTGTTGGCTTGTCAGTTGCCTCTGTTTATTTTAGTTTTCTTTCTGGAGGAGAATGCGTTTCTGTTTATATCTCCTATATTTGCCATGTTTTTTGTGTTGAATTTCTTTATTGCAAAGAATTCTAAGCAGTTGTTTGTCCTCGATTTATTCACTATTTTGGTTGTTTGGCTTAACTTGCGGTGTTCAATGTTAATTTCTGATAATTTCTTTGATTTATTTTGTGTTTTCATCTTGCATTGTACCCAAATTGTCTCAATAATCTCAATCTGTCTGAAGGAATTTCTTGCCAAACAGACAAGGAAAATGAATTTGGCAGTTCTAATAACTGTTTTTTTTACTACAGCCGTTGTCGTCTTTAGTTTTTGTGCAGGAAATAAGAATGTTGCTATGTTCTATTTTTCGTTAGCTTTAATCGGTTTCATTGCTTTTGCGGCATTTTATTGGAGACGGATTGTTAAAAATAGAGGTGCTATAATTGTTGCATTTTGTCAGTTAATCTGTCTTGTAATAATGATGTCTGATAAAAACGGTTCTTCTGTTGGATTGCTTTTCTGTGGCTTTTTTCTGGTAAATTTCTTTATTGGAAAGAGTTCTTTGCAAGTATCTGTTCTTAATTTGTTTACAACGCTGTTTTTGTCTTTTTGTAGTATTGCTTGTGTAATGTCGGGAGATGTAAAATGTGGATTTGGTTTGTTAGGAACAATTTTGTTTTTGTGTTGTGCCCGAATTATTTCAATAATTTCAATCTGCCTGAAAGAAATGCAGACAAGATGCAATCACGAGAAAGACATAATATGTAAACCTGTAGTTTAGTTTGATATCTAAAATTTAGAATCAAACAAATGTTAAAAAATGTTAAATATTTAATATAAGCATTTGCATTATTCAAAAAAAGAATTGTAATTTTGCAGTCACTTTCTTATTCGTAAGCATCAATGAAGATGCCGAAGACTATAGGAAAGTTGAAGATTGTGTTATTAGATAATAAAAAGTGTTACAGTAAGAAAATCCCATTAAAACATCGCGGTTCAACAATGTTACGTTGCTTTGCATTGGGCATAGCGACGCTTCGTTGTATGGGTATGTCTGCTCAGTCGCAGGCATTGACGAATGGTATGAATGCTCTTTTCCGTACGGCAGACGAGCATAATACAAGTATAAACAGTTATCGCACGGCATTGCAGAAGGCTGATGCTGATGTGTTGTCGGCAAAGGCACAGAGATTGCCCGATGTAAACGCATCGCTCTCGTTCTCGTATATTGGCGACGGACAGTTGTGGAACAGAAAATTCGGCGAGTACACAAAGGCCGATATGCCACATTTTGGAAACAATTTCTCACTCGAGGCACAGCAAATTGTTTATAGCGGCGGAGCTATTTCTGGTGGCATTCGCATGGCTGAGAAGGGTAGGGACATGAAACTGATTGACGAGGAGGAAAATCGTCGAGGCATCCACATGTTGCTTGCAGGGCTGTTTTTGCAGCGTCACTGTATTGCCAATCAACTCAATGTGGTAGCTCGAAACATCACGCTTGTCGATACATTGATAATGCGCACTCGAGATCGCCATGATGCTGGTGTTGTGTTGAAAAACGACATCACCCGATACGAACTGATGAGAGAGCAGATGATTCTACGGAAAACGGTATTGGACGACCAAATGAATATTGTTGAGAAGCAGATGAAGACAGCATTAAATAACGGTGATGACATCGGTTCGCTGCTTCCTGCCGAGGCTTTCGAAATCAGTTCTCTGCAATGCGAAGATTATTGGCAGACTCTTGCAACTGCCGAGAACAGCAGTCTGAAAAAAGCATACACCGCCGCAGATATGAGCCGTATTCAGCAGAAAATAACACGTTCGGCATTGATGCCAAAAATTGCTCTTGTGGCAGAGAATCATCTTAATGGTCCAATCCTAATTGAGGTTCCGCCTATTGATAAGAATTTTAACTATTGGTTTGTCGGTGTCGGCGTTAAATACGATATTTCATCGCTTTATAAAGGCAGGAAGAAAGTGCGTTCGTCAGACGTTGCTGCAAAATTTGCCGAGGAGCAGACGCAAGTGGCTAAAGAGGGTGTTGGTGATGCCGTTCATGCGGCCTATGTTGCTTTGCAGACCGTTCAGAGTGAACTTCGCACCCGTGAAAAAAGCATGGAACTTGCACGCCAAAACTACGATGTTATAGCAAACCGCTATAACGAGGGTTTGGCTCTAGTAACCGACATGACCGATGCTGCAAATGTTCGTCTCGATGCCGAACTTCAGTACGAAAATGCAAGGATAAGTGTTGTCAGCGCGTTGTACCGCTTAAAGTACATAGCAGGAGATATTTAAAATATACGAGTTTTATGGAAAATACTAAATTTGTAAGAATAGCATATAATTTTATTATCGGTGCGCTAATTGTTGTCGGAGTGTGCCTTGTTGTTAAGAATTTTGTTCATTTTGGCAATGTCGAGTTTACTGACAATGCTCATGTAGAACAGCACATAACGCCAGTAAATTCGCGCGTTCCGGGATACATCAAGGAAATTCGTTTCGAAGAATATCAGCATGTAAGAAAAGGTGATACGCTTGTAATAATCGAAGATGCAGAATTCCGCCTAGCCCTTGCTCAGGCAAAGGCGAATCTTGCCAATGC
The DNA here is from genome assembly GCA_045111775.1 of Bacteroidaceae bacterium. Taxonomy (GTDB): domain Bacteria; phylum Bacteroidota; class Bacteroidia; order Bacteroidales; family Bacteroidaceae; genus Ga6A1. The sequence continues at coordinate 4,990 of JBGUGY010000205.1, forward strand.
TATGGCTGGAAGTTCGGCAACGACTGCCGGCATATCAACAACTTCGGCAAACATAAGTGCCACATCGGCGGGCATCGAAGAAATTCGTGTGCAGATGGAAAATGCCAAGCGCGAAGACGACAGGTATGCAGCTCTACTCGAAAAAGATGCCGTTACTCGTCAACAATACGATGGTATTCATACGGCATATCTGGCAGCATAGGCTCGTTACGAGGCTGTGAAGCATCAGAAGGAGTCTCTGTCATCTGTCAGAAACGAACAGGGGCATCGTCTGTCTCAGTCACAGGCGGGCATCGATGCGGCAAAGGCTGCCGTTCATCTGGCCGAACTGAATCTTTCATATACGGTTATTATTGCAACTGCCGATGGCGTTATTGGACACAAAGATATTCACGAGGGACAACTTGTCCAGCCGGGGCAGACAATGTGTAGTATTGTTGACGGAACAGAGATGTGGGTGGTTGCAAACTATCGCGAAACGCAGATGCCAAACATCGCCGTGGGTTCAAAAGTCAGGATGAGGGCAGATGCCGTTCCGGATGTAGAGTTCGAAGGTGAGGTTGAGCGCATAAGCGATGCCACAGGTTCGGCTTATTCTATGATTCCGCAGGATAATGCAACGGGAAATTTCGTAAAGGTTGAACAGCGCGTTCCCGTTCGCATCAAGTTTGCAAAGAATGATGGGAGTGACAAACTCCGTGCTGGCATGAATGTAGAATGTGAGGTGTTGTACTGATGGAAGAGAAGATTCCGCCTTTTGCAATGCCAATGTACCACGACTGGGTTCCAAAGCCTATTCGTCCGTGGATTTATGTAGTGCTTGCATTCTGCTTTCAGTTCAGCGGAGGCGTCTATATGGGTGCAATGAACAATATGATTG
>JBGUGY010000206.1:0-6587 GCA_045111775.1 Bacteroidaceae bacterium
AAATTGGCAACGGCTACAAACTCCGTCGTGCTGCGGTAGACTTGAATATTCCTCTTATCACCAATCCACGTCTTGCAAGCGCGTTTATCAATGCATTCTGCACAATTAAACTCGACGATCTTGCAATACGCAGTTGGGAAGAGTACAAGTAATAAAAACAAAAACATAATAATTATGGGCGGTATCATCTCGATATTGCCCATTTTTTTGTACTTATGAAGGCTGAAATATGCTATACAACATGTTTATTCTTGATTAAAATCAATAATTCGCTAATTTTATGCTAAAAAACATAGTTTTATTTGCATAGTTTAGAAAGTCGTCGTATCTTTGCATTGTCAAAAGGAAAGAACAACGGTTCAGAACTTGAGACAGAGAATTAGGTAAGATAAAAGGTAAATTTGAGTAAAAAAATTGGATAAGATGAAGAAGATAGTTTTGACAGCGGTAGCTGTATTTGGATTTGCGGCAGCAGGTATGGCAGAGGATAAGGATGCTAACACTGCAAAGATTAAGGTCAACACAGCAAGATTGAGCACATACTTGAATCTTAGCGCATCACAGTATGACACAGTTGACGAGATTAACGCTTACTTCGAGAGACAGATGGAAGATGCAAACCGCGTTGCTGATGACTCAAAGAAGGCCGCAAAGGTTCGTAAAGCCGTAATGGGCAACTGCAAACTGATGAAGGAGAACCTTACAAAGGAGCAGTATGCTAAGTACCTTGAGGTAATCAACGTTACCTTGAACAACAAGGGCTTGAACGGCTATATGAAGTAATTATTATTGAAGGTTATAGTATTTGTATTAAGGTTATAGTTAGTAATTTGGTGGAGACGCTGTGAAGCATCTCCACTTTTTTTATTAACCGAATCTGATTTTCTGAAATCATTTATTTCGAAGATTTTCTTGTAAAACCGCAGAAAAATGAAAATTTTGCATTATATTTGCGCAGTAACGTAATATAAAAGGGAAAATTCAATATTATGAAAAAAATAGCTTGTTTATTATTGGCTGTTTCATTTGTGACAGCTATCATTGGATGCATTAGCATGAAGGAAAAAGAACCTGCTCCCAAGAAGGTCAATAAGAATCTTCCTGCTATCAGGGTTGAAGGAAAATATTTCATGAATGCCTACGGCGATACCGTCGTATTTCGTGGCGTGTGCTGTTCCGACCCTGTTAAGTTGATTCGCGACGGAAAGTGGGACGAGCATTATTTTGAGGAGGCTTCGAGCTTTGGTGCGAACGTGGTTCGTTTTGCCGTTCATCCTGAGAATATCAACAGCATGGGATGGGATTCTACTTTTGCTGCCATCGACAAAGGCGTTGAGTGGGCAAAGAAACACAAGATGTATGTCGTTATGGACTGGCATTCAATCGGTAATCTGAAGGACGAGAAGTTCTTCAAGCCGATGTACAAGACAACAAAGGCTGAGACTTTCAAGTTTTGGAAGGAAGTTGCCATAAGATACCGAAGCGAGCCAACCGTTGCCCTCTACGAGCTTTTTAACGAACCAACGACGAAAGCAGATGTCGATCTAGGCACATGCCATTGGTACTCGTGGAAAAGTTTAATGGAAGAACTTATCGATACAATCAGAGCATACAATTCTGAGGCGGTTTGTATGTGTGCCGGATTCAACTGGGCATACGATCTGACTCAGATTAAAAAGACTCCGATTGACCGCAAGAATATTGCTTACGTCTGTCATCCTTATCCGATGAAGCGCGAGAAGCCTTGGGAAGAGAAGTGGGAGAAGGATTTCGGCTATGTGGCAGATAAGTATCCTTTGTTCTGCTCAGAAATTGGTTATTGTCTGAAGGACGAAAAGGGTGCGCACATTCCGGTTATCTCGAACGACGAGTACGGCGTGGCAATAACCAAGTATCTCGAAGAGAAAGGTGCATCGTTTACGGCGTGGTGTTTCGACCCTGATTGGGCTCCTGTTCTCATCACCGACTGGAATTATACTCCGTCTACGCAGGGTGTGTTCTTCAGAGACTATCTGAAAAGAGTAAACAACAGATAAAGACGCGAAAATCAGAAAAGGAATATCTGTAACTATTACATTGTTACCGTGGTTACGAGTAGGTGGGTTTGTTGTAACAAACAAGTATGCCATTTGTTACATGCTATTGTTTGACGAACCCGAAAACCGTAATTTTGTAATCAAATTTTTATAACCTATGTACAAATTTTTAGTTACAGTATTTCTGTTTATGACGAGCGTGGCATCGATAGCCGCGCCGCGTTTCGTTTCTTTCAAATCAGAAAAAAACACGTTTGCAGTTGCCAGCAAGGGCAAGGCTCTGAACATTCTTTTTGACAAGAATGACGATGAGGGAGTTGCGATGGCAGCCAATAATCTGTGTGCCGATTTTGAGGCGGTTTCGGGAAGTAAATCGAAGATTGTTGATAGTCCCGAAGCGCAGTGCATCATCGTCGGTACGTTCAATTCTAAGTTTATCAGTCAGATTGTAAAATCGGGCAAGATAAATGAAAAAAATCTAAAGGGAAAGCGCGAGAAGTATCTTCTTCAGGTTATAGACAAACCGATGCCGGGCGTAAGCAAGGCTCTTGTCATTGCCGGAAGCGACAAGCGAGGCGCAATCTACGGAATCTACGAACTGTCGCATCAGATGGGTGTTTCGCCTTGGTATTGGTTCATGGACGTTCCGACGAAGCATCACGATGATGTGTTCATTAAGAAAGGTGTCTATACCGATGGTGAGCCAAAGGTTGAGTATCGCGGAATCTTCATTAATGATGAGTGGCCTGCGTTTGGAAATTGGGCTAACGAGAAGTTTGGCGGAATAAACAGCAAGTGCTATGAGCATATCTTTGAACTCGTTCTCCGTCTGAAGGGCAATTTTATGTGGCCTGCGATGTGGGGAAGCGCATTCTTCGACGATGACAAGGAGAACGGCGTTCTTGCAAACAAAATGGGCATCGTAATGGGAACATCGCACCACGAGCCTATGGACTTGGCTCAGCAGGACTGGAAGCGTCGCGGCAGCGGAGCATGGAACTACGTTAAGAATGCCGAAGGATTGAAGAAGTTCTGGCAGAGTGGCATTGAGCGCAGCAAGAACTGGGAGACAATCGTAACCGTAGGAATGCGTGGCGATGGCGACGAGGCGATGGATGACACAGGTAACATCAAGTTGCTGAACCAGATTATCGATGACCAGCGTAGCATCATCGAGAAGGTAACGGGCAAGAAAGCCGAAGAGACTCCGCAGGTGTGGGCTTTGTATAAGGAAGTGCAGGATTATTACGACAACGGAATGAAAGTTCCTGATGACATCACGCTGCTCCTCTGCGATGACAACTGGGGCAACGTGCGCCGTCTGCCTGCGCTCGACAGCAAGCCTCGCAAGGGCGGATATGGAATGTACTATCATTTCGACTATGTAGGTGCTCCGCGAAATACAAAATGGATTAACACGAACTCTATTCCGAGAGCGTGGGAGCAGTTGAATCTGACTTATAACTACGGAGTTAAGAAGCTCTGGATTGTAAATGTCGGCGACCTCAAACCTATGGAATATCCTATCACTTTCTTCTTGGATATGGCTTGGAATCCCGAGGCATTCAACGCCGGAAACATTACGGCTCACACAACAAATTTCTGCAAGGAAGTGTTTGGCGAGGAATATGGCGACGAGGCTTCTCGTCTTTACAGAGAATATGCCCAGTTGATTCATCGCGTAACTCCCGAACTTCTTAACGCATCAACTTATTCGCTCGAAAATGGCGAATGGGAACTCGTTGCCGGTCAGTTTGCGCAGTTGAAAAACGATGTCGAGGTTCTCGAAAATAAACTTCCTACCGAATACAAAGATGCTTATTTCCAGTTGATTGGCTATTCTGTCAAGGCAATGGCTTCAATCTATAATATGTATTATGCTCAGGCAATGAACCATAAGATGGCTCGCAGACGCGATTTGAGCGCAAACGCGTGGGCTGATTGCGTAAAAAAGTGCTTCAACTACGATACTGAGCTGAAGAATCAGTACCACAGCATAGCTGGAGGAAAGTGGAATCACCTTATGGATCAGTCGCACATCGGCTACCGATTCTGGAACGAGCCGGGACCATACAACGTGATGCCAGATGTTACCGTATTCGGTGCTGACTACAGCGGAAGCATCAGTATTCCTGAGCCTGTCAAGTTCAAGCAGGAAGTGCCGGAAATCTATCGAAACGGAAAGAAACCGTTCGCTTTTGCCGAGGCTGATAGTTGCGTTAGCATCGAGGCTGAGCACTATTCGCGCTGCAAGAACGGTTCTGCCAAGTGGACTGTGATACCAGAGGTAGGCAGAACGCTGAGCGGAATCACGACGATGCCGGTAACGGCTCAGCCAAGTAAGATGTGGCTCGAATACGATTTTGAGACCGTTTCAGAGGCTGATGCGTCTGTCGTTATCCGTCTTGCTCCAACGCTGAACTTCAATAATACCGGACTTCGCTACTCCATAAGCATTGACGGTGGCGAGGAGAAAGAACTGAACATCAACGGTGACTACAACGGCGAACTCGGAATGATTCAGGCAATGCAGTGCATTGACAGCAAGTCGCAGTTCCACATCGGGAAAGGCAGTCATACGCTTCGCATCCGTCCGCTCGACAATGCTCTCGTGTTCGAGAAAATCATGATTTACCTCGGCGGCGTGAAGAAATCGTTCCTCGGACCGAAGGAAACATTCAAACTCTAAAAAAATATATTAAGAAATAGGATAATGAAGAAATCATTTTTATTTGCAGCCCTGTGTGCCGTAGTCATCGGCGCAAGTGCTCAGAAATGGACAGGAACATGGGCAACAGCCATGGAATATACAGGCAAGGGCGATATGCCTAAGATGAGTCTGGCAAACACATCTGTTCGTCAGATTGTGCGTCCGTCAATCAGCGGCATTGACAATACTTTCCGTATGGAACTTGGCAACGAGTTTGGCTCGGGCGATGTTGAGATTAAGGCTGTTTATGTTGCTCCGGCAAAAGATTCGTGCGACATAAATGTGAAAGAGGCTGTTTATCTGACATTTGGCGGAAAACGCAACGTTGTTATCCCTGCAAAGGGAAAGGTTGTTTCTGATGTCTGCAAGAAAGGCATTAAGCCTTATACAAACCTCTGCATCACAGTTTGTTACGGCGCGAAAGTTCCAGAGAATGCAACATCGCATCGTGGCTCGCGCACAACATCATACATCGCGCAGGGCGAGGTTAAGCCGAACAAGCCATTCAAGACTGTCGAGAAGGTTGTGCACTGGTATAACATCTCGAAGATTGAGGTTAAGTCTGACCTTTCGGCAATTGCTGTTCTCGGAAACTCGATTACCGACGGTCGCGGTACAACAACAGACAAGCAGAACCGTTGGACGGATATCATGTCGCAGTCTCTTTCCGACATGCAGAAGCCTTACGGCGTGCTGAATCTCGGCATCGGCGGAAACTGCGTTCTTTGGGGCGGAATCTCAGAGCCTGCAATGATTCGTTTCGACCGCGATATCCTTGGTCAGCAGAATGTCAGCAAGCTTATAATTTTCGAGGGAATCAACGATATCGGCTGTTCTAACGGCAAGTACGATGAGATTGTTGCAAAGCTCATCGACGGATATAAGGTACTGATTGACAAGGCTCACAAGGCAGGTATGAAGGTCTACGGCGGAACAATCACTCCGTTCAAGGGCAACGGATGGTACAGTTATTTCCACGAGGCTATGCGCCAGACTGTAAATGAGTGGATTAGAACATCTGGAAGTTTCGACGGAGTTATCGATTTCGACCAGCTTGTTCGCAATCCTGAGCATCCTGATTGTCTGAAGAAGGAATTCAGCGACGACTGGCTTCATCTTAATCCTGCCGGCTACAAGGCGATGGGTGAGTATGCCGCAGGTATTGTAAAAGACTAACAATTAAATATTTATGCTTACACTTTATCTTGCTCGACACGGAGAGACAGAAGAGAATGTAGCACAGATACTGCAAGGTCATCTGCCTGGCTGCCTTACCCCAAAAGGTAGGGAGCAGGCAGATGGTCTTTGCCTTCAGTTGCAGAAAAGCGTTCAGGAGAAAATTGATGTTCTTCTGAGCAGCGATTTGCAGCGATGTCTGGACACAGCAGAGCCTGTGAGCCGCTATCTTGGCATGCCGATAGCAAAGTGCCGTCTGCTGCGCGAACGCGACTGGGGTAGTCTGACTGGTGCACACATTCCGGAGTTGAAGGGCAGAGAATTTCCAGCCGATGTTGAGTCGGTTGAGCAGATGTTCTCTCGTGCTGCCCAATTCCTCGAGTACATCAGTCGTGAATACGACGGAAAGTGCGTTCTTGCTATCGGACACGGTTTGTTCGACAGAGTTATTCAGGCTTGTTTCGACGGCTGTACCATCGCCGACATTCCTCGCATGGGCAATGCCGAAATACGCAAACTCGTCATCCCGTCGGACTACAAAAACAGTCTTTCGGGCAACAAAAATGACGTTGAGAAAGCAGATAATTAAAAAAATGCTTTTCAACATAAACCATGACTTTAATACATTTTGCTAATATATTGAACTATACTATTGTTACAAAAAA
>JBGUGY010000207.1:0-3470 GCA_045111775.1 Bacteroidaceae bacterium
AAGACTCAGTTCGACTACTTCACTGGCGAGCTTAAGATTGTTGAGAAGAAGGCTTACTCAAACGGTCCACGTGCCGCAGTTAACTGCTACGGTGCTGACGACGTTCGCGAGGGTGTTGCTATTCTTTGGCACGAGGACGTAGATGTATCTATCACAGGTAACTCTACTAACCCAACTCGTTTCCAGCACCCAGTTGCTGGTACTTACAAGAAGGAGCGTATCCGCGCTGGTAAGGCATACTTCTCAGTTGCTTCAGGTGGTGGTACAGGTCGTACACTTCACCCAGACAACATGGCAGCAGGTCCTGCTTCTTACGGTATGACTGATACTCTTGGTCGTATGCACTCTGACGCTCAGTTTGCAGGTTCTTCATCAGTTCCAGCACACGTTGAGATGATGGGCTTCCTTGGCATCGGTAACAACCCAATGGTTGGTTGCTCTGTAGCATGTGCCGTAAATGTTGACTTGGCTCTGAACAAGAAGTAATTAGATAACTTCATACAAATAAATTTTAAATCGCCTGCATATTCGAAAGAATAGCGCAGGCGATTTTCGTTGGTTAAAGAAGCCCACTATATTGTATGACAATTGCCAAAATTGGCAATTGTCAGAAGAAAACGTTGCTTTTTGACGCCCATTCTCTTTGATTTGAATCAAAAAGAAATATCCATAATACATTTTATTTACATTTTGCTTTATATTTTCAAAAATTAGTTTATCTTTGCAACATAAATACAACACAAACTATTCATTATGCTATTTTATAAGACCATATACATGACAAGTTTGATATCCAACCAACAATAGGTTATCCGATTCTCTGCAAACAACAGAGAGCAATTTTTTATACGATTTTACCAACAAAATTACAACACCCTAACTTAATTTAGCATTTAAACAGAGAGAGGCAGATAAACACAAATCACAACAACTAAAAAAAGACAAAACTATGAGCATAAGAATAAAAGAACTGACCGAAAGTCGCGACACCGTAAACAAATGGATGGAACGGTATGGCGTACGTTTCGGAGTGTACAAGAACGGTGTATTCAACGAGCAACTGTTTCCTTTCGACCCCGTGCCACGCATCATCGGTAAGGACGACTGGGTCTATCTGGAGCAAGGACTAAGACAGAGAGTAATGGCGCTGAACCGTTTTCTGTGGGACATCTATCACGAGAAGAAAATAATAAAAGACGGTATCGTGCCCGAGGAATTCGTCTATTCATCGAAAGGCTATCTGCCTGAGTGCGAGGGAATCAGTCCGACGGGCGGCGTATATGCCCACATCGCTGGCATCGACCTCGTTGAAGGCAAGGACGGACAATGGTACGTTCTGGAAGATAATCTGCGCATTCCGAGCGGCGCAAGCTACCCTATGATTGCGCGCAAGATTACTCGCCGCGTAGCACCATCAACCTTCACAGCCCTTGCCGTTGCCGACAACCGCGACTATGCCGACCTTCTGCGCGACATGATGGACGAGATGAACGACAATCGCGGCATCTCGGTAATCCTCACCCCGGGTCGCTACAACTCAGCCTACTTCGAGCACTCGTATCTGGCTGAGAAGACTGGTGCAACGCTGGTCTACCCCGGCGAGCTTTTTGTTGAGGATAACATGGTGAACTACACAGGCATAAACAAAGAGCGTACCCGAGTGGGCTGCATTTACCGCCGTGTAAGCGACGAATATATGGACCCGATGATATTCGAGGCTTCGTCGCTCCTTGGCATCCCTAACGTGATGCAGGCTTACAAGGCTGGCAACGTGGCTCTCGTAAATGCCATTGGCAACGGCGTGGCCGACGACAAGGGCATCTACTACTTCGTGCCGAAGATGGTTGAATATTATCTTGACGAAAAGCCTATACTACAGAATGCCCCAACCTATCTGCCTTATTTCAAAGATGACTATGATTTTGTCCTGAAAAACATACGGAGGCTTGTAGTCAAGGATGTGAGTGAGGCTGGCGGCTACGGAGTGGTTTTTGGCAAGGATTTGCAAGATGATGAGCTTGAGAAACTGAAGTCGCTCATCATTGAGCAGCCGCGCAGATGGATTGCACAAGAGGTCATCGATTTCAAGGATTTGGAGATTCTGGATGGCGACGGCTTCGTGGAGCGCAAAGCCGACTTGCGTGCCTTCGTCATCAGCGGAAAGGAGACGAAGGTGTGGCGCAGCGGTCTGACTCGCTTCTCGCGCAATCCCGACTCGTTCGTGGTGAACTCGTCGCAGGGCGGCGGCTTCAAGGATACTTGGGTGGTGGAGACAATTCACAATTGACAAGTGACAGTTGACAATTGACAATTGACAATTTAGAGAAAGTTGAAAATTGAAAAACTGAATTCAAAATTCATAATTGCTTTCATAATTGATTTAAATACGAGGGATTGAAAAAAATCCTCTAAACCTTCATTATAATTTTAAGAGTATGGTTAAAAGCACAATAATATCGGCACACAAGGCTAACAATCTGTTTTGGCTGGGACGTTACGAAGAACGCGTTTACATTACGCTGCATCAGCTGAGCAAATGCTGCGACAAGATGATTGACGGTGAACGGAATGACTATCTGCCTATCTGGCAGAAGCTCGATTCGACGGGCAACTATCAGACTAACGACGAGTTTACCGTTGGCATGATGTACGACGAAACAAATCCGTCATCAATAATGTCGGCACAGACAAGGGCGATGGACAACGCCATTCTGCTGCGCGAGGAGATAATGTCGGAAACTCTCGGCTACCTCGAAATGAGCGTGGCTCTGCTGAAAGAATGTCGGAACAAGCAGGAGATGAATCTCTGCAATCTGCAACCCGTAATTGACTGGTCGCTCGCCTTCTGGGGCGCGGCAGAACAGCGTCTGCACAACCACGAGGCACTCTACATCATGATGATGGGACGCAACGTGGAGAACCTCGACATGCTGCTGCGGTTCGACTACGACCACGAGCGCATCGCTCTGGCATACGACTCGCTGAAGCGTTACCTCCGCCACATGCCCGGTCTGCTTAACGAAGACATAGAGAGCCAATTGGACGAGCTGATTGCAAGCAGACGGACAAAATCGGCCGACACGGAATATAAAAACAGTCTGCTGACTCTGCTTAACCAACTCACCAACATTTAACCGATGAAACGATATCTGTACAACTATCAGACCATCGTGACATTCAGCGAGGCAGTATCGAGACACACCGTGATGCTGCGATGCCAACCTGCCGTAAACGATTTTCAGACTATAGAGCAGGAACACGTCGTTGCCCCGCCCGACTATTGGCTGACGGCCGCCACCGACGCCTTCGGCAACCGCATCCTCTACGGCGGCGCACTCGAACCTCATTCGGTCTTCGCCTACGTCAGCACGGGCATCGTCACCATCGGCACTTACTGCCAGAAACTGCGTGGCGAAAACCTCTTCCTCTACCGCCAGCCGTCGCACCTAACCGCCATCAACGACGTGATG
>JBGUGY010000208.1:0-8171 GCA_045111775.1 Bacteroidaceae bacterium
TACTTCCTGAAGGAGCAGCAGAAATAGTTGCAGTTGATGCATCTGGATATGCATTTCCTATAGAGAAGTATGACAAGATACCCTTCACATTTGTACTAACCTTTCTCTTAACGAACATTACGGTTGGAGCCTTCAAAGTAATCTTTGAAGAGCCTGTATTCTTCAGTCCAATCTTACCAACTACACCATTAGCAGCAGCAACAGACACATCGAACTTGCTTACAGCAGAAGGCATGGTAACTGTATTCACAGCCTGACCAGACTTGTTGTAAACGATAATCTGCAAGCCAGAGACCTTAGCCGACAGATTGAACTTAAATCCAGAATACTCTGTTGAGCTCTGTGTTGGCTTAAAGTATGCCTCCTTTCCTGCATCAAGATCGCAAGACGAAGAAGAATACACACTATTAGTAGGGCTATATAAACTCGTATAGTTATAGTTCTGAGCAAAAACCGTTGCACAGAATATAAGCATCGCCAATGTGAAAAGTATTTTTTTCATCTCAACCTTACTTTAGATTTACAATAGAATTACATCGGCAAAAATAAGTATTTTTTTTATACCATCAAATAAAAACGGAATTATTTTAGTTTGTTAAGATAAATTTTAACATTTTAACATTTTTTAAGAGTTCAAATAGAGCAAAAACGCTGATTTTTGTCACCTCAAAATTACAGACGACGCACCTGCAATATACAATAAGGTATGAATCGATTTCAACAAAATGACTCTGTTTTACAAATACATAGCATTTTGAACTTTATGTTTATAATGTGTGCTATTTTACATCTTACGACTACAACAAAAGTAAAATCGAAGCAAAACAGCTTTTTCTGTGAACAGATAGTCCTAAAAAAGCAAAACCGCAAGAAAGTTTACTCAACATTCTTGCGGAAACTAGTTCATTTATGATTTTTTGGCTATTATTAAAATCTATAACCCACTTAAAACCAAAAGCTCTTAATTTTATTTAAGGCTTATAAAATTTAGATAAACAGTAATTTTTTACACCATGACCTTGCCCCACGCAAAGCCTTTGAGTTTTGATAATAGTAAACTGTAAATTTAGAATCAATATGAAAATTCAAAATAACAGCACAAATTATACTTCACGATAATTATTAACTTCAAATGTAATGATATTAGAATTTTGCTTTTCCTTATAATAATATTTAATTACGCCTTATTTCTGATACAAAACTATAAATTATTTTTCAAAATCAACTTAAATTATGTTACAAATAGTTCGCATTATTATTCACTTTTTCTTCACCTTTATATAAACAATTAATTCTCAACTATTTATAACAAGCAATTTTTTACCCACATTTATAGGAAAAGTTAACAAAACATACATCTGTTAACAAATAATACATATCGAAAAAAAACATTTAAAAAAGTCATAGGTGGTTATTTACATGACATTTTCGGGCAAAAGATACAGTTTTTCTTCACCATAAAATGACATTTCAGAAAGATGAAGAAGGCATAACAGTTCAAAAAAACGAAGTTTCAGTATGATCCGCGGACAGAAATGACACTACAATCATCGACTTTAAAAGCTGTGCCCATATTGAGTCAGTCGGGGCACTCTTTCAGAGTGCTTGCCGTAAATTGCGTCTTAGACCGTAGGTCGTTTCGACCTACGGTTATTGAGCGGAGACGCTTTCAGCGTCTGAATGTAACATTAGTTCATAAACACCCACGTCCTCACTGCACACTGTATAAATCACGAATTGTCAACAGGCAATTGATTATGAGATTTTCAACTCAGCGTCTAAATGCAACATTAGTGTTACTTTTTTGTGTAAGATGTACGTATAACGCTTTATGCTCCCCTCTCTGGTTCTGCCGAATTTGCAATTCGCATTGTCGCAAAAGCGACAAAATATTGCATCAAAAACAGACGTTTTTCAGTGGTGGGAATTACAAATTCCCAATTTTTTTCTCAGCCAAATTGCAAATTCGGCTGAACAGTGTCCCTTCGGTAGCAAGCGACCATAGGTCGAGCGATAAATTCCCTACTCCTGCAAAATTGCAAATTCGACTTAACAGTGCATTTTTCAGCGGTGGGAATTACAAATTCCCGATTTTTTCTCAGCCAAATTGCAAATTCGGCTGAACAGTGTTCCTTTGGTAGCAAGCGACAAATTCTCTATTCTTTTCAAAGTCGAATTCTTGCGTCCCTACGGTAGCAAGCGAACAGAGTTCGAGCGGCAAAATCGACTTAACAGATAGGTTCTGCCGAATTTGTGATTCGGCAGAACTAAGCACTAAGAGACATGAATTGCCAACAAGTGTATGCAGAAGAAAGCAATTATGAATTATGAATTGTGAATTGTGAATTGTCAACTGTCAATTGTCAATTGCTTTCATCTTCCAAACTTATCAACCATGTCAGAAATTATCTGCAACGTAGTATAATCAGACGCAAAGACAGAGTTCAAGCCCTGCTGTTCCTGAGCCGGGTCGCCAGTATAGTCATCGCCCACCTTCCAGTTTGTGTGCTGCGGATTGGCAAATCCGCCCCAAGCCCAGAAGTTACAGCCAGCGAAAAGTCCCTTGTTCTGACTGTCCTCGACAATCAGACCGAATACATACTTATAGAAGCCATCGCGCGCCTTTGTCGAAGCATTCTTATCAAAACGGAAGCCATCGCGAGGATAGCCAAACTCCTCCATCACAAGCGGCTTCTGCAATTTCTTTGCCAGAACAAGATGCTTGTCTATGTATTCCTTAGCCTTCTTGCAACTGTTGTCGAGGTCCTCGAGAAGGGTTTTCTCGTGCGCCCACCCCCAGTTGTAAGGCCACAGATGACAATTTATGTAGTCGATATTCTTGTCGGCATGGATTTTTTCGAGAAGAGCGGCATCATACTCGCAGCCATGAAGTCCCTCGCTTCCCGTAGAAACCATGTGATTGCCGTCGATACCCTTAATAAGAGCCGATGTCTCCGCCATCCACTTGGCAAAGGCTGTCTTAACCTTGGCATCCTCGCTGAAGGCGCGAGGCTCGTTGCCAATCTGCCACGACATGATTGTTGGGTCGTCAACATATTTCTTACCGTTATAGCGATTTGTTCTGCCAACGATAAACTTCACATAATCGTAGAAAATCTGATGAGCTTTCTTGCTCTGGGCAAATTTCTTGACGAAATCCATATATGCAGGCCAGCCGTCAACCGAAGGAAGCGGTGCTTTGCCCTCGCCTGCCTGCTCAAGATAGAAGCCATAGCCACCGCTCCACTCCCATGAGTTGTTGAGATAGAGGACAGCGACCATATCGCGCTTGTGCATCTCGTCGAGAAGGAAGTCGAGACCTGCAAGAATTGTATCGTTATACTCGCCGGCAGCCGTCTGCAACGTTGGCTCAACCTTAGACGGGACGTTCCGGCAGCCGTCTGCCCCGACAAGGACGCGAAGGTTGTTTATTCCCTTGCTCTTCATGAAGTCGAGTTCCTGACAAAGACGTAAGCGATTGCCGCCCTGCCCTTCGGAACCAAGGATTGCACCAAACCAGAAATTTGTGCCTACATAATAATAAGGTTTGTCGTTTCTGAGAAACTGACCGTCCTTTACGCGTACAAACGGATTTGTCTGCGCCGATGAAGGCAAAGCCATCAATAGGAGTCCCAATAGGAATCCCACAAAGCATGTGTTCTTCATACAATTTTCGAAATCTTAAATTTTAGTTTTTGTTTTGTTTTTCTTATGGTATTGCTCGCGGAATTCCTTCGGCGAACATTTTTTCTTCTTACGGAAAATCCTGTTGAAGTTAGAGAGGTTATTGAATCCAGAGCCGTAGCACACCTCGGCAATGGAGTCGGTTGAATCGACAAGCATTCGCGAAGCATGTCCGAGCCTTATGTCGATGATGTATTCTGATACATTGCGCCCCGTGCGGAGCTTGAAGAAACGGCTGAAACTGACAGGGGTCATATTAACCATGCTAGCAAGAACAGGCAGGCGGAGTTCTTCCTTGAAGTGAGAATCGATATACGACTGAACTTTCAGAATACGTCGGCTGTCGGACTTGGCATCTACGTTGGCAAACGAAGGCGATGCAAGCTGATAGGCATCCTCGCTCTGCGACATGATGTAAAGCACCTCGAGGAACTTGAGGAGAGCGCGGAACTGGTCTGTCTCGTTAACCACATCTTCGAGAAGCGGATAGACGCGTTTCACCGTTGGCTCTTTGAAAGCCAAGCCTACACGGGCATCGATAATCATCTGCCTTATGGAGTCGAACTGGTTGCGCAGGAAGAAATCGTCCTTCTCGAAATCCCAGTTAAACTGAATGGTTATTTCTTCCATATCCTTGCCCTTACATTCGTACTGTTCCCAAGCATGTTCTAGGTTTGCGCCCGTTATGAGCACAAGGTCATAGTTGCCAATAACCTCCGAGCTGTCGCCTACTATGCGCTTAACGCCGCGTGCATTCACAATAAGGTTCAACTCGAACTCTACGTGGCTGTGTATTGGATAAGTGAAGTAATCTTTCACTCTCTTTGCAATATACAGACATTCACGGTTTGCGAGCGGGGTTATTTCTTGTATTATGTTATTCTGTCGTGATTTCATATTCAGTAGCCTTTGTCAAATTCAGTTATTCGCTTGCAAATATAACATTTTTCTTCATTCCCAATGTTAAAAAAGTATCTATTTTTTCATTCATTTTTTTGTAGATAGGCAGCGAAACAAACTGAGTATTCTTTCGGAGCATGGTGTCTACGCTTCCAAGGCTGCGTTCGTAGCATGTAAGTTCGTTGTACTTCTGCTTGTCGTGACCGCTCGACTGACGAATCTCGTTCTCACGCTCGCGGCGCAGCATGGCACAAACAGGTTCAAGAATCTTCATGACGATGTTATTCATCAGAAAATGTCCCTGAATAAAGAGATATGTGTTTTCGGGATGAACGCCGAGTTGCTCCAGTTCTTCCTTCAGCGGAACGAAGTCGTGGCGCGCGTTTGGGTAATGCTTCTGCATGAAAGCCACCTTCTTGTTTACGCGATGGCGAAGTCGCTCGATGCACTTTTCGGGATTGTACATATTGAAGCCGTCAATGCGCACCTCGTCGCAAAAGTCCATCAGCGGGAACTCCTTGTATCTGTTTGAGCGGTAAATCCATACCGACCAGATGAACAGCGGATAGATTATCCGCGAATAAATCTTCATGAACTCCACAAAGTTGAAAACCTCGTGGTCGTTGAGCGTTACCATTACGCACACGTCGTGAAGGCTCTCGGCACAGCACTGGTAGTTCTCGATGGCATAGACATAGGTGTGGAAGACGTATGGCGACTCGAGTATCATGCGCGATGTAGGGGTGCGTCCCTGAAGCATGTAGTCGTAGTCGGCATCTACGCAGGCAACCATGTTCTCGCCCAACTGACTCTCGCCCAGAACATTCATCAAGGCTGCCTTCTTGCCACGCTGCAACGATGTTTTCGAAGGCAGCATCACCTCGAAATAATATTCGTCGGTTTCGTGCGCCTTCAGCACCGTTCGCCAAAACAATATATCATCATAACTCTCTACATACGCCACAATCTTACGCCTCGTCTTGTTTGACCTCAACTTGTTTGCCGCGCCGATGTAAAGAGAACTAAGGTTATCAGTCAGTCGTTTTCCCATAACTTAAATGTCTTGTGTTATGTCGCTCACCTCGGTGACGGCATCAATCCAGCCATTCATTATCACCGCAGGCGAATGGGTGGTAAGGATAATCTGCACGTTCGGGTTCAGCTTGCGGATGAGCGAGATGAGCTGCTGCTGCCACTCTACATGAAGGCTCACCTCGGGCTCGTCCATGAAGAGGACGCACCGCTGCTGGTCCTGAATAAGCACGGTAAGGAGGATTACAAGTATCTGCTTCTCGCCGCTTGACAGTTTGTAGGGCGATATCAGTTCCTTACCGTAGAGGAAGGTTATCTCGTTTGTCTTTCGGTTTATCTTCTTGCGCGTATCCTTGAACAGCTCGTCTATCATATCCTGAAACATACGCTTTGGCACAGACAGGCTCGAAGCCTTTGCCTGCTCCTCTGGGTCGTCGGACGAAAGCATGTCAATCATCTTGTTTCCGATGTTTACCTGATAGTCGAGATAGCGACGCTGAAGGTTGTACAGCTGCCAGTCGAGCTCGGTATGTACCTTGCGGTCTATCATCTTCTCGAGCAGTTCGAAGTGTATGAGCGGACGGTCGAAGCTGCGTATCACATCGTAGCGGATAGTCGTAGCATTCTCGGGATAGAACGTGAGGTGCACCGCCGGATGCTGCGGCATCGGCAGTTCGCCGTTCATCTCGGACAGAGAGCTGACAGAGGTGTTCAGAATGGTACTCTTGCCTATACCATTCACGCCACTCAGGATATTTACATCGGGACGCAGTTTCCATACAATATGCTTGAGCCCCCACATCGAATAGATCTCGATTTGCTGAATATATTCAGCCTGTACCTTCTCCATTGTACTTTAATTTAGGATTTATTGCAAATATATATTATATTTCCGTAACTTTGCAAAAAAATTGAGAAAAATGGATAATTCGGAAAAAGATTGGAGAGGGCATGCCTGCATGTTGATGGCAGGCATTATTTGGGGCTTGATGGCGCCGATAGGTAAGGCAGCCATGGCAAACGGGATAACAGGACTTGACATGGTTCTTTTCAGAACGGCAGGAGCTGCCGTATGCTTTTGGATAACATCGCTGTTTGTACAGAGAGAAAAGGTTGAGCGACGCGACATGATTATGTTCTTCTTCGCCGCCCTGCTGAGCATTGTATGCAACCAATGCTGCTTCATCGTGGGACTGTCGAAGACATCGCCGATAAACGCGAGCATCGTTACGACAACGATGCCTATCTTCACGCTCATCCTGTCGGCAATATTCATGAAAGAGCCTATCACGGGCAAGAAGATTCTTGGCGTGGGACTTGGCGTGGTTGGCGCGCTGATTCTCATCATCGGAAGCAGCAGCGCAATAAGCGGCGACGGCAACCTTACGGGCGACATTCTCTGCCTTCTGGCACAGCTAAGCTTTGCAAGCTATCTGGCTATATTCAGAAACCTAATAAGCAAATACACGGTTATAACCTGCATGAAGTGGATGTTCCTTTATGCCACAATCGTTGCATTGCCGATATCATACGGCAACATCTCGCAACTCGACTGGGCAAGCATCGGCATCGCCACATGGGCCGAATGTTTCTACGTTGTGTTTGCAGCCACGTTCATCTCGTACATACTTATGATGAAGGGACAGAAATCGCTCCGCCCTACCGTTGTGAGCATGTACAATTACGTTCAGCCAACAGTTTCGTGCATTGTCAGCGCAGCCGTTGGACTTGGAATATTCGGATGGAGTCAGGCTATAGCAATCGTTGCGGTATTCTCGGGTGTATGGCTCGTTACTCAGAGCAAATCAAGACAGCAAATTGAGGAAGAAAGGAAGAAATAAAAGATTTCTTCCTTAACCGTTATTCTGATGACTGCGGCTATGTACGATGTGCTTCAGCTTAAGAGCATGCATTATCTTATGCTCGTGCTCGTGAGCCTCAGCCTTGCCATGAGCAAGTTTGTAAACTCTGAATGGCGAAGTAAAATATCTAAGTCCGATGATGCAGTAATCCCACTTGTGCTTAGATGTCCAGAATGAATGACTGTGATTATGTTTTGAACTCATAATACTTGTTTTAAAGCTTGAATTTTATGCAAAAATAGCATTTTAAACATTCTGCACAAACTTTTTTTGTACTTTTCCATACACTTTACTGACAAAAAAGCAGAAAAGAGCACATTTTACAGCGGTTCGCGCCTTAAAATGTGCTCTTCTTCTACTTAATTCAGAATTCACAATTGACAATGGACAATGGACAATTCAGAATTCAGAATTCACAATTGACAATTGACAATTTTCAGTTCTGTTTTCAACTTTCTCTACCTTGGCGTTCCCCCTTGCTACCCCCTTGCTATCCCCTTACTACCCCCTTACTATCGACTTACTTCACTTCACCATAACCTACCCATCACCTAATCTAGCTATACCCTACATATAGCTAACATATAGTTTACATATAGCTTACATATAGTTTACATATAGCCTACATATAGCTTACATATAGCCTACATATAGCTTACATATAGCCTACATATAGCTTACATATAGCCTACA
>JBGUGY010000209.1:0-3417 GCA_045111775.1 Bacteroidaceae bacterium
CGACTTGGAATAACCCGCGCATCAAACATTCAGAACGGGGGAACTTACGACAGAATTATCGATTTTGACAAGGAGAAGCGTGAAATCGTGATTCCGACTCCGGCAAATATCGAGGATTTGAAAAAAGAAAAGCAGATAGAAATGCACATCGTTCAGCGATGGGCGACGGCAACTCTTCGCATAAAGGACATGATTGTCGAGGGCGAGAAGACTCGCGTAACATTTCATGAGCCGGAAAGCAGAATTGAATTTGAACATCCGTGGCCGCAACCGGTTGTTGGCGGAGAAAACGGAAGTTCAGCCTTTAGTCTGAACAACGGTTTGTGCATGGTCGATGAGCCGGGCGAGTGGTATCAGGACCTTTCGACCCACAAAATATACTATTGCGCCGAGCCTTTCTTCGGAAAAAAATTGTTCAAAAAGACGAGCGAGAATGCAGATGTCTGCCCCGAAGGACTTGTTGCTCCGGCGTTGCAGACGCTTATAAAAATCGACGGAACGCTTTCGCGTCAAGTCAGCAACATCATCTTTAAAAACGTGACATTTGCCCATACAGCGTGGCTTCGCCCGAGCCATTTCGGCAACGTTACCTTGCAAGGCGGATTCCCTATTATCGACGCATACAAACTCGAAGTTCCGGGATTGCCGGAAAAAGCATCGCTCGAAAATCAGGCGTGGATTTGCCGACCGGGAGCGGCAATCTCGGTGAGAGGAGCGAACAACGTGACATTCAGCAACTGCAACTTCAACTATATGGCTTCGACCGCCATCGACTTTGAATGGGGCTGCAAAAATTCTGCCATTCAGAACTGCATCTTCGAGAGCATCGGCGGAACGGCAATCATGGTCGGAGCATTTCCGTCGGGCGGATTCGAAACTCACGTTCCATACAAAGCCGCAAATGCTGGCGAAATCTGCTCGGGAATAACAATAAAAGACAATCTGATTGTTAGCGCAACAGGCGAGGACTGGGGATGCGCGGCGATAAATGCCGGCTACGTTTCCGACATCAACATAGACAGCAACACGATAAACCATTGCAACTGGAGCGGAATCTGCGTTGGCTGGGGCTGGACGGCTCTGAAATCGGACATGAAGAACAACCGCATCACCAATAACATCATAAAACTGTTTGCCGAACAACTGCACGATGCAGGCGGAATCTACACGCTTAGTAATCAGCCTAACTCGGTCATCAGCAACAATATAATAAAAGAGTACGGAGCTGCACCTTATGCCACAAACAACAGAGTTTTCTACATCTATTGCGACGAGGCGACAAACGGCTTCGTTATCGAAAACAACTATTGTCCTGAGGAGAAATTCGGAACCAATCAGAACGGAAAGAACATGAAATGGCGCAACAACGGCAAGAAAGACACTCTGCCGGTAGAGGCGCAATAGTTGCAGAAAGCAACGAGGCAAGAAAGTAAATATTTCAAAAAAGCGTTTCTGTTTGTCAATATTTATTATCTTTGCACTATGGAAGCAAAAGAAAGAATTGAACAACTCCGAAGAGAGTTGCATCAGCATAACTATAACTATTATGTGCTCAATGCGCCCGTAATTGGCGATGAGGAGTTCGACCATCTTATGCGCGAACTTCAGGATTTGGAGAACCTTCATCCCGAATTTTTCGACCCAAACTCGCCAACGCAAAGAGTTGGAAGCGACATCAACACCGAGTTTACTCAGGTAACTCACAAATATCCGATGCTTTCGCTTGCCAACACCTACAATCAGCAGGAGGTGGCAGAATGGTTTGCCCGAGTAAAGAGCGGACTTGAAGGCGAGGACTTTGAAATCTGCTGCGAGATGAAGTACGACGGACTTTCTATCTCGCTTACCTATGTTGATGGCAGACTTGTAAGAGCCGTTACGCGTGGCGACGGAACGCAGGGCGATGATGTTACGAGCAACGTAAAGACAATCAAGAGCATACCTTTGCAACTCACAAACGGAGGCTATCCGCACGAGTTTGAAATCAGAGGCGAAATTCTGATGCCGTGGAAGGTGTTCGACGAACTGAATGCAGAGCGCGAGAGAAACGGCGAACAACTTTTTGCCAATCCGCGAAACGCCGCTTCGGGCACGCTAAAATCACTCAACTCGGCACTCGTGGCATCGCGCAGACTCGACGCATATCTCTACTATCTTCTCGGCGAAGAAATCCCAGCAGACGGACATTTCGAGAATCTGGAAGAAGCCGCAAAATGGGGCTTCAAAATCTCTAAGGGAATGAAGAAAGTGAAGACCATCGAGGAGGTTTTCGACTTCATAAACTATTGGGACGAGGAGCGAAAGAATCTTCCGGTTGCAACCGACGGCATCGTTCTGAAAGTCAATTCAACAAGACAACAACGTCATCTGGGTATGACTGCAAAGTCGCCAAGATGGGCAATAGCATACAAATTCAAGGCAGAACGCGAATGTACTCTGCTGAAAGATGTCATCTATCAAGTTGGACGTACAGGCGCGATAACTCCCGTTGCCGTGATGGAGCCGGTTCAACTTGCAGGAACGACAGTTCAGCGAGCATCACTCCATAACGCCGACGTTATTGCAGAACTCGGATTGCACGAGCACGACTATGTCTATGTTGAGAAGGGCGGCGAGATTATTCCGAAGGTCGTCGGCGTTGATGAAACCCGAAGGAAACCCGAAAGCAACCCGATAAAATTCATCACCCGATGCCCAGAATGTGGCGCGGAACTTGTGAGATACGAAGGCGAGGCGGCTCACTATTGTCCAAACGATGTGGCATGTCCGCCTCAGATTAAGGGCAGAATAGAGCATTATATAAGCCGAAAGGCGATGAATATCGACAGCCTCGGTCCTGAAACCGTAGACGATTACTACAAGCGCGGACTCATTCACAACGTTGCCGACCTATATTTAATAGAAGTGAAACAGATTATGGGCTTCGACGGCAACAAAATCCGAAGCGCAAACAAGATTGTGAGAAGCATACGCGAGAGTTGCAACGTGCCTTTTGAGCGAGTGCTGTTTGCCTTGGGCATCAGATTTGCGGGCGAGAGCATAGCCAAGATTCTTGCACGGCATTTCAAGAGCATCGATGCGCTTCAGAAGGCATCGCTCGAAGAACTCACCGACATCGAAGGCATCGGCGTAGCAATAGCCGAAAGTGTAATCAGATTCTTCCGCGACCAGCGCAACATCGAAATTATCGAACGTCTGAGAATGTATGGCGTTCAGATGGAGATATCGAGTCAGGCGCAGGAAGGCGCATCAAACAAACTCGAAGGCAAGAGCATCGTAATCAGCGGCGTTTTTGCTAAACATTCACGCGACGAATACAAGCAGATGATTGAACTTCACGGCGGAAAGAATGTCGGAAGCATCTCGTCTAAGACGAGTTTCATTCTGTGCGGCGAAAACATGGGACCTTCGAAACTC
>JBGUGY010000210.1:0-6063 GCA_045111775.1 Bacteroidaceae bacterium
AACTTGCCTGCTGGAACTTTGTCTGGGTTCATAGCAAGACATGATGAGCATGATGGAAGGCGCAACTCAAAGCCAGCCTCTTCCAGAATCTTATCGATGCCCTCTTCTACAATCTGCTTGCGAACGAGCCATGAGCCCGGAACAAGCCATGCAACTACATTGTCGGCTTTCTTCTTGCCCTTGACAACGCTTGCAAATGCGCGGAAATCCTCGATACGTCCGTTAGTACATGCACCAAGGAATACGTAGTCAACTGGGTGACCTTCGAGCTTCTCGCCCGGATTGAACTGCATATACTCAAGCTGACTCAAGAATCCAGCTCTTTCAGTCTCTGGAATGCTCTCGAGTGTTGGGATATTTCCGTCGATGGCAATACCTGCGCCCGGATTTGTTCCGTAAGTGATGCGTGGAGCGATGTCGGCAGCATTGTAAGTAACTTCCTTGTCGAATACAGCGTTGTCATCGCTCTTCAACTTCTTCCACTCTTCAACAGCCTTGTCCCAAGCCTCGCCCTTTGGAGCGTATTCTCTGCCCTTCAGATAAGCAAATGTAGTCTCATCTGGAGCGATGATACCAGCACGGCTTCCCATCTCGATAGAAAGGTTTGACAAAGTGAGACGGCCTTCCATAGACATGTTGCGGATTACCGAACCGGCATACTCAACAACATAGCCAGTTGCGCCAGATGTTGTCATCTGAGCCATGATGTAAAGAGCCACGTCCTTGGCTGTAACGCCCGGTTGCAACTCGCCCTCAATGTTTATGCGCATTGATTTTGGCTTAGACTGAAGAATTGTCTGACTTGCAAGAACCTCGGCAACCTCGCTTGTTCCGATACCCATCGCAAGAGCACCAACCGCTCCGTGAGTAGATGTATGTGAGTCGCCGCACACGATTGTCATGCCCGGCAGAGACAAACCTTTCTCTGGACCAACAACGTGAATGATTCCGTTGTCCTTCGTTCCCATTGTAAAGTGTGTGATGCCGAACTCCTCGCAGTTCTTCTTCAGAGTCTCAACCTGCTTACGGCCGATAGGGTCGTTTATCACCTCCTGCTGGTCAGAAGGCGTATTGTGGTCTGGCATTGCGAAAATGTGGTCAGGGCGGAAAACCTTGATGCCCTTGTCGCGCAATGTGTCGAATGCCTGTGGAGTTGTAACCTCGTGACAGTACAATCTGTCAATGTAAAGCTGTGTAGGGCCGTCCTCAACAGTCTGCACTACATGCTTGTCCCAAATCTTGTCAAATAAAGTATTAGCCATTATTTCGTTGTTTATTTTATTCTTTCCGTTATTTTCTGAATTTGTTTATACAGTCGATATAAGCCTCGACAGATGCCGTAACAATATCGGTGTTTGCTCCGAATCCGTAATACATCATGCCGTCATACTCAACCTGCATGTGAACCTTACCAACGTCGTCGCTACCCTTGTTTATAGCCTGAATGGTGAATTCCTTCAGAACCATCTCTCTCTTGATGATGTTCTTCAGAGCCTTGATGGCAGCATCAACCGGACCGTTTCCTGTTGCCGCTGCCTCGAATTTCTCGCCTGCGATGTCAAGGCCGATGCTTGCTACCGGACGAGTGCCCATTCCGCTTGTTACCTGAAGGAAGTCGAGTTTGATGCTGTGCGACAAAGCTCTGTCGGCACCTGCCAGCATCAAGATATCGTCATCGTTCACCTCCTTCTTCTTGTCGGCAAGTTTCAAGAACTCCTGATATGTTCTGTCGAGTTTCTCACCGTCGAGTTCAACGCCAAGGACAGAAAGACGATGCTTCAGAGCGGCTCTACCGCTACGGGCCGTAAGAACGATGGCATTATCGTTGATGCCGACCTCCTTCGGATCCATAATCTCGTAGGTCTTGACGTTCTTCAGAACACCGTCCTGATGAATGCCCGAAGAATGGGCAAACGCGTTCTTTCCAACGATTGCCTTGTTTGCCTGAACTGGCATGTTCATCAGACTCGAAACCATTCGGCTTGTCTGATATATCTTTGTTGTGTTTATGTTTGTCTCCAATCCAAGGTCTGGATGTGTCTTGAAAATCATCGCAACCTCTTCGAGCGATGTGTTTCCGGCACGCTCGCCAATTCCGTTGATTGTTACCTCAACCTGACGGGCACCGTTCAGCGCGCCAGCCACTGTGTTGGCTGTTGCCATTCCCAAGTCGTTGTGGCAGTGAGTCGAAAGGATAGCCTTTCCCGAAGACAAGCCGTCAACATGCTCCATCAGATACTTAATCTTGTTTCCGTACTCAAACGGTATTCGGAATCCTGTTGTATCCGGAATATTCACCACGGTTGCTCCTGCCTTTACCACAGCCTCTACCACTCGAGCCAGATATTCGTTGTCGGTACGGCCGGCATCCTCGGCATAGAACTCTACGTCCTCAACAAATCTCTTTGCATACTTAACTGCAGCAACGGCACGCTCGATAATCTCCTCGGGAGTAGAGTTGAACTTGTACTTTATATGAGATTCAGACGTTCCGATACCAGTGTGTATTCTTTTGCGCTTTGCATACTTCAGAGCATCGGCAGCAACTTCGATATCCTTCTCTACGGCACGCGTTAGTGCGCAGATTGTTGGCCATGTAACAGCCTTTGATATTTCTATAACCGAATTGAAGTCGCCCGGACTCGAAATTGGGAATCCTGCCTCGATAACATCTACGCCCAAAGCCTCAAGCTGCTTTGCGACCTGAATCTTCTCAACAGTGTTAAGTTGGCATCCCGGCACCTGCTCGCCGTCGCGCAAAGTGGTATCAAAAATAAATAATCTGTCGCTCATATGAATTTAGTTTTACAAAAACATTTTTCAACCAGAAGAATCATTCACCAAAAAAGCCTTTCGCACAACGGAAGTGAGAAAGGCTTTCTATCGGTTTTACTACCACTATTATGCACAATACTCACTTCCACCAGCGTTTGCCAGAAGAATAATATTGCTTAGCAAAATAATATGTAGTGCATGATTATTCATTATTTTTCTTTTTTCAGATGCAAAGATACGCTTTTCAGACGAACCCACAAAATAAAACTATAAGTTTTTTGTTTAAAAATCTTACAAATTATAATTTTATAACATATAAGTGCTTAAAAATTATTGTCTTTTATCATTTTTATGCTTTCCCAACTCCATTCCGAGTCTGAATTCAAGTTGGTCGGCCTTGCCAAGATGCGCCTTTACATGATATCCGGCATACAATCCGCCAGCCTTTGGAATTCTGTATCTTACGCCAAGAAACTCGTAATAGAACTGTTCGTACTTGTGTTCCCAATATCCTGTCTGATGCTGAAGATAGAAGCCAAGAGCCACATTTACCGAAAGATTCTTGTAAGAAGCCTCGTGCTTTGCCGACACTCCGACATACCATGGCGATGCGTCTCTTATCTCTACTCCTGTCGCACGGTCTATGTCATTAATCTTGTTGTTACATGGCGCATACGAACAGTCAACGCCCAATCCAACGGCATACCTGAATGTATATTTGTACATCAAATCGGCTGATACATTATAGGTTGGATATATCGAGAAGTTTGAATAGTTTCTTTCTTCTGGATTTTTTGCTTCCTGATGCTCATACGCACTTATCAGACTCTTCAATCCTACGCCAAACGAAACATCGGGATAGAAATAAGGTTTCCAGCTGTCGTAATTCGGCTTTGCACACTGTCTGCCACGTTCGTAGTCATCGCAATAATAACGGGCTTTCACGCCAAGTCCGAACATATTCGCACCTTTGTTGGGTCTGTCCGTTCCGCCGTTTGAAAGATGATTGAACTGCGGTCCGACACCAATTTCGAAGCTGTCAATTCGATAGTTCAGATATGCGGCAAAGCCAACAAACACGCTGTAACGCGAGCCAATGAGCGTATTGTCGATATCATTCTTTGGATTATACGAGTGTGAGTTGTATGCTATTCCGTTTTCAAGAACATAGTCGGCACTGAAATTGCCACATTCCCAAAAACGGCGGCGGAATGCTAAGGTAAACGAAAGGGCATTTCCCATCTTCGACTGATAGTCTGCCTTGTTCTCAGCATTGAACATTTTAATCTTGTGAGCATCAACAAAGCCGATGCCTGCACTCAGCGTTGGGTAGTTGTAGGCGTAGTCCGACCACGACGTATCGCGAACCGAAGCTCTGTATCCAAGCGACAGAAAATAACTTTTCTGTCTATTCTCATGCAAGTATTGCTTAACCTCGTCGTCGAACTTCAGAACTGTTCCGGCATTCAAGCCAGCCTCTATGATGTATGTCTTTTTGTCTTTTCCTAAACTGTCGTTATTTGCAAAAACATCTCCTCCTCTAAACAAAAGAATGATTGTAAAAATAAATAATAATGTTGATTTTCTTCTCATGAGATCTATTTCCATTGATATCCTACTTTTTTCTTTCCCCAATAGCTGTCGGCTTTCAATTTTAAAAATTCAATATCAGGCAGACTTCCGTCCTCTTTTCTGTCCAAAGTAAGTTCATACGCCTCAAGACCGACAAAATCCTTGTCCGTCAATTCAGGACCGTCAGACAGAAACGTATTATTCTTGAATGTTGAAAGAGTAGAATCGACATCGCTTATAAGCGGACGTGGAACTCTGGCACGATAAGAGATGTTATTCTCGAACACATGTCCGTAACCTTTCACATCAACTGGTTCCTCGACAGATTTTCTGTTTGGCATCGGGAAATTATACGGATTGTAATATGCCGTATTGTTTATGAACTTCAGTCCTCCCAGATGATGATTAGAATAGAATCCTCTGTTTCGGTTGAAATACGCAATGCAGTTTTTTATTGTATGCACAGGAATTACCGACGGATTGCGGATTTTCTGACGCATTCCGTAACCTCCGCACTTAAATCCAGAACCGTCGCCTTTCTTGTTGAAAGATGCTGGAGCATATCCGTTGAAGAACGCCCAGCAATTCTCAATCAGAACCGGAGCCTTGCAGTTAATCAAATCGAAGCCATCGTCGCTGTTGTGCCATGCCCTACAACCTCTGAACACATTACCTACGCTGCTTTCGGTCTGAACGTGCGCTCCAAAGCCGTCAACATTGCCTCCAGTTCCGTTCTCGCCAATCTTATCGTAGTTGTTATAAGCATCGCAATTCAGAATCAGGTTATTTGAGCCTTGAACAATGTAGACTCCGATAGCCATTCCGTCGTGCATCGACACGTTGTTTATCAGATTATTGCTTCCCTTTACAACCCTGAAGCACTCCGACTGTGTATGGCCAGTCATCGTTACTTGTACGCGCACGACTTCAATATTATGAATCTCTATATAAGAGCCATCAACCCAAAAAGCAGCCACGCGTAATCCGTCAGGTCTCAGATTGAAGAAATCCAAGACCGGACGCTCACCGTCAACGATCTCGCCTTTATAGATGATATGCTTGTCCGCCGTTCCACTCTTCTTCATGTGAAACGCAATGGCATACGGACTGATTGTATCTGTAATCTGAGAATTATCGTACTTGTAATGACCAGCCTTAATATGTACCACGTCACCCGGCTCTGCCAATGCCTGAGCCTTGGTTATAGTGTACACGGGACTTGATGCAGACCCGTTGTTTGTATCACTGCCAGTCGGCGACATGTACAAATTCTTACCAATAGAAGCCTGAGCAATAGCAAGGCAAACAATAAAGGTAAATAGTTTTATAAGGTTACCCTTGGTTAGCATTTTAAAGGATATTAGAAAGGAGCAAATTTGCTCGTCTGCAAATTTATATAATTTTGCGAACCCAACAAATTGTTTTAAAGAAAAATAGACAAAGTGGAAAGATTAGTCCTAAGACAAGGCTTTATGACAGAAATGCAGCTCTTTTATCTAACTATTGTGAATTCAAAAGTATTCTTCTATTCCTGAAGATTTTACATTCAGAATTCAGACGTTTCCAGACCGATATGCCTAAACGCAAAAAGTCCCCCGCGAGGCGTTGACCTGCGGAGGACTCTCTTTACTTAAAAACGGCGGCTACCTACTCTCCCACATCGTATCGCAGTACCATCGGCGTGAGTGAGCTTAACTTCTCTGTTCGGAATGGGAA
>JBGUGY010000211.1:0-2652 GCA_045111775.1 Bacteroidaceae bacterium
CTGAAGAAGAAACGCTTGTGGCGGTGCTGGTGTGAAGGTGATGATGGAAAGAAAGTATTTAATCAAATAATATCAAAGTAAGATGGAAATCAAAATCAACGGATGTTCTGGATTTGCATTTTTAAACGAAAAATTATTCGTTGTTAATTATTATTCTGAATATGGATGGGGCTACAGAACAGGTAATGTAGATGAAGCAAAAGCTTATGGCTTTGGAATGATAGATGATAATTATGGTATAAAAAAACTTTATTTCTTGCCAATAAAAGACATCGCCCATACAAGAGGCTTCGAGTCTGTTGTATGCTGCAAGTATAAAGGCTATGAATGCTATGTTCACTCGTACAACGCTTGTGATGACAAACTGTTTTGTTTAGGCATACATCCTGATTTGGCTTTGGCAATGGGGTACAATTGGAATCAGATAGGGCATGAAATGCTAACAATAAAAGTTCCCCTCTCCGACCTTGACGAAATCTATCGCAAGCGTCGCAAGTTAGACAAATTCATCTTCGATGTAGACCCAATAAAGCCGATATACAAAGACGGCAAGTGGCTAATAGAGCCGGATGAAAACGGCGTGTATGTTATTTAATATCAAATACCTTTTAACAAATTGACACTCGCTTCGGCTTCTTGCATCACCGAGACCGACATTTACAAAAATCAAGTCCTTGTAAAAAAAATTCCGCCCTCGCAAGTCATCAGGAGATGATGCGAAGGCGGGTTCCTATTCATAATTCAATCCAAAAACTTTCTGCTAACGGATGTTGTTGTTACCACCAATCAACATTGAATGTGAGTCCTGCGCTGAAGCCCCATCTGTTCTTGAACGGGAAGTCGTCTTCCAGTCTCATATGCCATGCTTCGAACAGGTTGCGTTCGGCTCGGGCATAGATTCCTACCACCTCGCCGAAGTTATAGCAAATGCCGGCATTCAGTCCGGTGCTGCCGAAGAAGCTTGCCTGTGCTCCTACGAAAAAATCGAGTTTAGAAGGCAGTTTCAGCGTTTCCTGAAAGTGATATTTTAGCGTAAAAATGCCGTCCATGCCGTCGACGTAGTTATTATTGCCGTATTCGTCGTTGTATGGCTCAACCACGCGCGCTGCAATGCCTATCGACATATAGTCGGAAATTCCGTAGTCTGCACCAAATTCGCCACCGTGCTGCTTTCCGAAGTTCAGATAGCCGACGTGCAGCTTGAAGTCGTCGTCGCCGTCGAAGGCCTGTGCCTTGCCGCTAAGTGCAAAGCCAATGAACATTGCCATCGCAAAAAGGCGCAAGATTGCTTGTCTGTTGCTCGTTTTCATCGTCTTGTATTATTCTTTGATTGTGTATTTGCTAATGTATCTGACACGGCGGCGCTCGTTTGTCTTGCTGTTCTTTACCGTCTGGTTGCCGTGTACTATGAAGTTCTCGTCGTACCAGTGCATGCTGTCTGTGTATCTGGCTCTTTTTATGCTCTCGCCGTCGCCAATGGTCTCCAGAATCTCGGTGTTACGGTCTTTTACAACCTCGCCGTCCGAGTTGCGGAACAACTTTGATGTAAGTCGCTTTCCGTCGGTAAACACGGTGCTCACGTTGTTGCCCTTCAGACTTGCCGAAACGAATGCCTTTACAAAGAAAGGCTTTTCGCGAGGCTCCATCTTGAAGCAGTTGTCCCACACAATGTTTCCCTGATTGTCGAACTTTACAAGAACGGCATGTGTGTAGAAATATCCGTTGAACGTAGCGTAGACACCTCCGAAGCCGTCGCGCGTGGTGGTGTATGTAGGATAGTAAGCCTCGCCCAGATAGTAGTAATAGCCGTTCTCCGACATTATCTTGTGGCTTGCAATGTGATAGTTTAGGCTGTATTCCTTGCCGTTCTTCTTGGCCTTCTCCTTGCGTCGTTCAACCTTTGCCTTCTTCTTGCTGCTCATGTATTCTGTAAAGTTCTTCAGGTTCAGGAAGTTGTAGAACTTTATGAACTTGAACTTGTCTCCTTCGAGCTGGGCAAAATAGATGCCTTGCGCCATTCCTTCCTTCTTGTTGGTGTAAGTTCCTGTAAGAAAGTATTTTCCGCCCGACTTTGACACCGACGCGTTGCAGATGTACTCCTTCATGTCCTTTGTGAGTAGTATGCGGCTGCGTGTGCTGCCGTCGAGTCCGAATCGCATAAGATAGACATTCTCTTCTACCTTAACGAGCGAGTTTATCTCGCCGTCGATGATGGTGTTTTCGAGAATGAAGATTTTCTTGTCGCGCACTCCGTCGATGTGGATGTCGCTGTATTTCGTGTCGCCGTTTTTCAGGTTTACTATGCCTATGCGCTCAATCTTCTTCTGTGTCGAGCTGAACACCAGATATCCGTTTTCTATGCAGAGGCTGCGCATCGAGCCTTTGTGCGTGTATTCTCCCTCAATAACGTTGGTCTTGTGGGTGTTGGTGTTGTATGCCACAATCAGGAACGAGTCGTCGCTCTCGCGCAGTATGCTGTAGCATATCTCCCTGTCACTTTCGCAGGTGTATAATTCCATGTCCTTGCTAATCAGCATCGAGTCTGTTGCCACCAGTTTGAGGTTGGTGTTGTAGTGCTGAATTTTGAACCATCGCTTGTCGTCCTGTGTCTTCTTGTCGAACATTTGTTCAAGCACGCCATACTCGCCCATC
>JBGUGY010000212.1:0-13792 GCA_045111775.1 Bacteroidaceae bacterium
TAACCTATTCAATAAACATTCGTTATTTCTTTGTCCACTCCTTGCTGCCTGTGCGCTTGAAAGCATACAGTTCTACGTCGAAGATAAGCGTAGAATAGCCCGGAATAGCTCCCGAACCAGATGAGCTACCGCTCTCGCCGTAGGCAAGGCTGTAAGGAATGTAAATGCGCCATACGTCGCCCGGATGCATGTATTGCAGAGCCGTTGTCCAGCCGGTAATAACACCGTTTACCAAGAACTTCGACGGAACGTCTACATTGTCATTCAACGTGCCGTAGAACGACTGGTCGAACACCAGTCCTTCGGGATAAGTCTTGGTTGGGATAAGTCTGCCCAAGTAGTGCACCTTTACCGAGTCGGTATATAGCGGAGTATCGGTTTCCTGATTGCCGCTCTCCAGCACCTTGCAGTACACATAGTCCTGGGTGTTTGCAACGGCAGTAGTACCGAATCCGTCGCCCACAAGCATCCAGTTCTTTATAATCTTCCACTCGCCGTCGTTGGCAGATGTGCTCTTTGTTGCCACAACGCGGATAGAGTCGATGTAATCCTTGTTGCGCTCAGTCCAGTTTGCATACTCGTCGTCCTCGGTACTCTCCTTGCACGACACAACGAACAATGCGCTTACGATTACTGAAAGAAACAGAAAGAATTTCTTCATATTTAAAAGTTTAGCTTATAAAAGGGGGAGGCTCTCGCGAGAAAAGCCTTCCCCTTGGTATGTTGATATTTGTTAGTCTACAAGCTTTTTCAGCAGACTTGTGATGCTCACCTTGTCCTCGATGATGCCAACGAGGTCGTCAATCTTCACGCGCTCCTGAGCCATTGTGTCGCGGTTACGAAGAGTAACTGTTCCGTCTGTAAGAGTGTCGTGGTCAACAGTGATACAGTATGGAGTACCCACTGCGTCCTGACGGCGGTAACGCTTTCCGATAGAGTCCTTCTCGTCGTACTTGCAGTTGAAGTGGAAGCGCAGCTGCTTGATAATCTCCTGAGCCTTCTCTGGCAGACCGTCCTTCTTTGTAAGCGGCATTACAGCGAGCTTTGTTGGAGCAAGAGCAGCAGGCAGCTTCAGCACAACGCGAGTCTCGCCGTTCTCAAGAGTCTCCTCTGTGTAAGCGTGGCACATGATGCTGAGGAACATACGGTCAACACCGATAGATGTCTCGATAACGTATGGAGTGTAGCTCTCGTTTGTCTCTGGGTCGAAGTACTCAATCTTCTTGCCTGAATATTTAGCGTGCTGGCTAAGGTCGAAGTTAGTACGAGAGTGGCAGCCCTCAACCTCCTTGAATCCGAACGGCATCTTGAACTCGATGTCGGTAGCAGCGTTGGCATAGTGAGCCAGCTTCTCGTGGTCGTGGAAGCGGTAGTTCTCAGCACCGAAGCCAAGATTCTGATGCCACTTCATACGAGTCTCCTTCCACTTTGCAAACCATTCGAGCTCAGTTCCCGGCTTAACGAAGAACTGCATCTCCATCTGCTCAAACTCACGCATACGGAATACGAACTGGCGAGCCACAATCTCGTTACGGAAAGCCTTACCAATCTGTGCGATACCGAACGGAATCTTCATGCGGCCAGTCTTCTGCACGTTAAGGTAGTTAACGAAGATACCCTGTGCAGTTTCAGGACGAAGGTAGATTTTGCTTGCGCCCTCGGCAGTTGAACCCATCTCGGTAGAGAACATAAGGTTGAACTGGCGAACGTCGGTCCAGTTGCGAGTACCAGAGATTGGACATACGATTTCCTCGTCGAGGATAATCTGCTTCAGACCCTCGAGGTCGTTTGCGTTCATTGCAACGCTGTAACGCTCGTGCAAGTCGTCGCGCTTCTTCTGGTTCTCAAGCACGCGTGCGTTTGTGGCACGGAACTG
This sequence comes from Bacteroidaceae bacterium, assembly GCA_045111775.1. Classification (GTDB taxonomy): domain Bacteria; phylum Bacteroidota; class Bacteroidia; order Bacteroidales; family Bacteroidaceae; genus Ga6A1. Next base: position 1,877 of record JBGUGY010000212.1, read on the forward strand.
AGCCTCGTCAAAGGCATCGCCAAACTTCTTCTTAGCCTTGGCAACTTCCTTCTCAATCTTCTCCTCGTATTTAGCAATCTGCTCCTCTATGAGCACGTCTGCACGGTAACGCTTCTTTGAGTCGCGGTTATCAATCAAAGGGTCGTTGAAGGCATCGACATGTCCCGAAGCCTTCCATGTTGTTGGGTGCATAAAGATAGCAGCATCGATACCTACGATGTTCTCGTGCAGAAGCACCATGCTCTGCCACCAATACTGCTTGATATTGTTCTTCAACTCAACACCGTTCTGACCGTAGTCGTAAACAGCGCCTAAACCATCATAGATTTCACTTGATGGGAAAACGAAACCGTACTCCTTGCAGTGAGACACGATTTTCTTAAATACATCTTCCTGTGCCATTTATGTTTTGTTTTGTTTCTAATTGTCTTTCTTTTCGCGGCATAGCCTCGGCTGCGCTGGGGCTTCTTGCCAATTATTCTGCAAAGAAAGCGATTTTTTTTCAATTTTATTCGTATTTTTGCAAGCATTGTTTATAAAAGTGCATTTATTTTTGAAGAATTAATAAAAATATATGAGTGACGAGACAAAAGATATAACAACCGTTGAAGGTTCGCACCAACTCACGGGCATGTACCAGAACTGGTTTCTTGACTATGCCTCATACGTTATCCTTGAGAGAGCCGTGCCGCACATTGGCGACGGTCTGAAGCCTGTGCAGCGAAGAATCCTGCACTCAATGAAGCGTCTTGACGACGGCAGATACAACAAGGTTGCCAACATCGTGGGACACACCATGCAGTTCCACCCTCACGGCGACGCATCCATCGGCGACGCGCTTGTTCAGCTGGGACAGAAGGAGTTGCTCATCGACTGTCAGGGAAACTGGGGAAACATCCTTACCGGCGACGATGCCGCTGCACCGCGATACATCGAGGCTCGTCTTTCAAAATTCGCACTCGAAACCGTTTTCAACCCAAAGACTACGGAGTGGAAGCTCTCGTACGACGGACGAAACAAGGAGCCTATCACGCTGCCTGTTAAGTTCCCTCTGCTTCTGGCTCAGGGCGTAGAGGGCATTGCCGTAGGCTTGTCTTCAAAAATACTTCCGCACAACCTTAACGAGATTTGCGACGCTGCCATCGCCTACCTCAACGGCGAGGAATTCCACCTCTATCCCGATTTCCTTACGGGAGGAAGCATTGACGTAAGCAAGTACAACGACGGCGAGCGAGGCGGCTCGGTAAAGGTGCGTGCAAAAATCGAGAAGCTCGACAACAAGACGCTGGTAATACGCGAGATTCCGTTCAGCAAGACGACCGGAACACTTATCGAGAGCATTCTGAAAGCCATCGAGAAGGGCAAGATTAAGGTCCGCAAGGTTGAGGACATCACGGCGGCTCAGGCCGAGATTCTTATTCACTTGGCTCCGGGCGTATCGTCGGACAAGACGCTCGACGCGCTCTATGCGTTTACCGACTGCGAGGTGAGCATCTCGCCTAACTGCTGCGTCATCGAGGACCAGAAGCCTAAGTTCCTGAACATAAGCACGGTTCTGAAGAAGAGCGTAGACAACACTCTGCATCTGTTGCAGACAGAGCTCGAGATTCGCAAGAGCGAACTCATGGAAGCCCTTCTTTTCGCATCGCTCGAAAAGATTTTCATCGAGGAGCGCATCTACAAGGACAAGGAATTTGAGCAGGCTCCCGACATGGACTCAGCCATCGCACACGTTGCCAAGCGTCTTGAACCGTTCGTCAAGGACTTCTTCCGCGCCATCACTCGCGACGACATCCTGCGCCTGATGGAAATAAAGATGCAGCGCATCCTCAAGTTCAACAAAGACAAGGCTAACGACTACATCAAGCGCACTCAGGAGGAGATTGACGAGATTAACGACGACCTCGCACACATGGTTAACGTAACCATCAACTGGTTCGAGCACATAAAGCAGAAATTCGGCGCAGAGCATCCTCGCCTCACCGAGATTCGCAGCTTCGACACCATCGAGGCTACAAAGGTGGCAGAGGCAAACCAGAAACTCTACATCAACCGTTCAGAGGGCTTCATCGGAACGGGTCTGAAGAAGGACGAGTTTGTGTGCAACTGCTCTGATATCGACGATATCATCATCTTCTACAAAGACGGAAAATACAAGGTTATAAAGGTTGCCGACAAGGTATTCGTAGGCACGAACGTGCTTTATGTAAACGTGTTCAAACGCAACGACCGCCGTACAATATATAACGTTGTATATCGCGACGGAAAGGAGGGCTACAGCTACATGAAGCGTTTCTTCGTAAACTCTATAACACGCGATAAGGAGTACGATGTAACCACCGGAAAGGAAGGAAGCAAGATTCTGTACTTTACCGCCAACATGAACGGCGAGGCCGAGGTAATTAAGGTTACGCTGCGCCCTACTCCGCGCATCAAGAAACTGATTTTCGACAAGGATTTCAAGGATATAGCCATAAAGGGCAAGCAGAGTCTTGGCAACATTCTTTCTAAGAACGAGGTTCTGCGCATCGGACTGAAGTCGCACGGCGTTTCAACGCTCGGCGGACGAAAGGTTTGGTTCGACCGCGATGTGCTGCGCCTCAACTACGACGGGCGCGGCGAATATCTGGGCGAGTTCCAGAGCGAGGATTCAATCCTTGTTGTTCAGAAGAATGCCGAATTCTTCATCACCAACTTCGACATCAACAACCATTATCCCGACAATATCCTGTTCATCGAGAAATTCGATGCCGACAAGGTGTGGAGTGCTGCCGTATATGATGCCGACCAGAAGTTTGTCTACATCAAGCGTTTCAAGATGGAGGCTCTGGCGCGCAAGCAGTCGTTCCTCAACGAGAATCCGAACAGTTATCTCATCCTTCTGTCATCGCAAGTTTATCCGCGCTTCCTCGTTAAGTTTGGCGGCGCAGACAGCTTCCACAACGACGAGGAGATTGATGTTGACAGCTTCATCGCCTGCAAAGGCTTCAAGGCAAAGGGAAAGAGGGTTTCAACGCTCAAGGTCGATACGGTTGCCGAACTCGAGCCGCTGCGTTTCCCAGAGAATACCGATTCGGAGGCTGATGAGGACGATGGCGAGGACACTACAGCCGACATCAACGATGCAGACGCAGACAAGTCGCAAAGCGAGATTTTCGACGAGCTGACTGGTCAGATGCGTCTCTTCGACGACGATGCCAAGTCAGACGATTCTGACAACGAGTAGCACTATCATCAACAAGCCATAAAGCAGGCAGAGGCGCACTTCCCTACCCAAGGGTTGTACGCCTCTGCTTTTTGTTTTAAACGGCTTGTTTTGCGGTTATATGCTCGTGAAATATCCAAGCCTTAATAATGCATAGTTTGTTGAATTTTATGGTATCTGTTAAGCCGAATCTACCATCGAACTCTATTCACTTGCTACCGTAGGGACAAAAGAATTCCCACCGCGTGAAATATTCTGATTTTACGAGTAACTTTTTGTCGCTCAGCGACAATGCGAATTGCAAATTCGCGGTTTTATAACGCTACCGAATTACAAATTCGGCAGAACTTAGAGGCAAGGCATCCCAAAGAAATCTTACAACAGACGCTGAGAGCGTTTATAACATGTTAATTCGGGACAAAAAATACCGATTTACTATACCATGAAATGTTTTTTTCGGAAATGACGCTGAAAGCGTCACCTCTCAGTAACCGCAGCATCCGTAGGATCTGCGGACTGGAATGAAACGGATATTTTTCGACCCTGAAAGCGGTCGCCCATTACAATAGATGGGGCACTCCTTCAGAGTGCTTACTGTTGATATTGTTTATTCCGCAGGTCGTTCCGACCTACGGTTACTGAGCGGAGACGCTTTCAGCGTCTACAATAAACATAATAATTTTTAGGAAGCCTACAAGAGCCAAAAAAGGGCGCAGAATATCGCTATTCCACGCCCACCAATCTTTCCCCTTTTCAACTCTGCTATTATCTTAGTTTATTTCAATTCTGCAACTTTGTCCAAGAAGCCAAGAGATCATCATTTATCATCTTCATCTTAAACTCCTTCTTGTTCACATATTCAACAACCTTTGGGAAACGCTCAAAAGAGTAGCGTAATGTATTCTTCGCGCCTATGGTAAGTGCTTCAGTAGATGACCAATAAGGAACTACTACACTCTCACCTTCAAGGCAATAGAAGCATGCAGGCTGTTTTGAACTATCAAAATTCGCAAAACCAGTTAATGCATTCTTAGTTGCAAATGTCTCTATTTGGCTTCCCTTAAAGCCTATTATGCCATGTTTTTTATACACAACGAGCCAAAAACTTTTATTCTTGCTTGGCTTCAGATTAACAGGCTTGGTAAGAGCCTTCTGACCATACAGAGACAAATATTCAACAGAATCCTTGCCTTCTCTTGCTACAAATCTAACAGCATCATCGGCACTGTACTCTGTTCCAGTCTTTGCATCTGGAGTGTCTGCAATAGTCATTGAGACAATTGAAGGCACAACATTAAATTCTCCGACCGAACGTTTCTTCGTTTTCATGTCAATCCAATATCCTGAAACAGTTTTGCCATCAGCCAAAGTAATTGTACACTTTGGTGCTTTTTCATCATCTTTCGCCACAGCCGAAGAAACGGCAAATGCCATGACAACAAGAATAAGAAATAATCTTTTCATCTTTGTTTGTTAATTTTATGTTGTTATTATACCTAAAAGTAAATTTTTGCTTTTTTGCGAGTGCAAAAGTATGTAATCAGAAAATATTTGAAAAAACATTTTCGTTAAAAAATCTAAAATGTAACAAAAATTAACAAAAAAGCCCAGGCCAAACGGTCTGGGCTTCCAATGAAAAATCCTACTAAAATTTAACTAACAATATATATTCTGTACTGATTGATTAGTCAACATTTTATTATTAATAACCCGGATTCTGGTATGCAGCCTTCTCTGCAGGAGTCATAAGCATAGCATCGAGCTGACCCTGTGGAATTGGGCGAAGATAGTAGTTCTTCTTGATAGTACGAGTATGCTTCATATCCTTCCAGTTCTCGTCAAACTTATTATTGTCATTTCCACCAATTGTGTAGGTAGTAGCACGCTCTTCCCACTTCTGAGTACGAACCAAATCCCACCAACGAAGACCTTCGCCGAAGAACTCACGGAAACGCTCGTCAAGGATATAGTCAACAGTGATAACTTCTGGAGTTAAAGCAGTCAAATCCTCGCTGTAATCAGCAACATAAGCGCAGTTGCCTGCATTGTTGAATGTCCACTTACCAGCACGAGCACGCAATACATTAACCAACTCACGAGCACTGTAACCCTCCTGAAGTGTTACGGCACCAACGCCCAACTCTGTTGGAGCAACAGCAGCCTCGGCAGCAACAAGGTAAAGCTCTGCAAAACGTGCAATGTTTGCTGGACGAGGACAAGCACCGTTAGGAGTACCCAATGTAGTTGTATCAGTTGTCTCGCTGTAGTAACCGTTCTTCCATACATTCAGGAATACAACACGGCTAAGATGGTCTGGAGTGATAATCCAGTCGGCACGACCAGGAAGAGTACCTGCACCTACGTTGCTTGTATAAGTTTTGTCGTACTGAACATGCTCGTCGTTCTCGCCAAGGAATGTAAGGATTGCGCTACCATTTCTTACAGTAAGACCATTTGCATTTGTATAAGATTCTGTATTATCGCCACCCTTCTTCCAGTTACCACGGAATGTAGTTACGAATGTACCATCCCAACGAGAGTCCTTATTCTTGTCAGTAAACATTGTCACAACCTCCTGTGGTGTAGCCATACGAGTCCAAGGACGGTCAGCCCACTGAGCAGCCTCACGCTTAACAGTCTCTGTTGTTCCGCCATTAGAGCGAACAGTTGGATAGTTCCAACGGTTCATCCAGTGAGCGAAGTTATCTGGTGCAGCACCACTACCATAGCTATAGCCTACGCCACCGTTAAAGTACTCATCCTGAGCAGTATGGTCTGCATAAAGCAGAATCTCTGAATTACGGTCGTTCTGACCAAGGAATACATTGTAGAATGACTCCTGCAAGCCATAATTACCAGGGTTCTTGATTGCCATTACAGCAGTATCATACGCCTTCTGGAAATAAGAACTTGCCTTGCTCTTGTCGCGAGTACACTCTGGATAAGTAGGCACACCGTTTGGATTTACAAGCCACCATGCATATGTAAGGTATGCCTTTGCAAGGAACAAACGTGCAGTAGTCTTTGTAACACCACCAGTTACACGGCTTACCTCAGGAAGATCTGCAACAGCCTTTTCCAAATCAGGGAAGATAGCCTCCTCGTAAACCTCAGGTACAGTATTACGCACACTTGTACGGTTTGTACTTGTGTTGAACTTTAACTTACCAGCACCAAGATCCAATGGCACACCGCCAAATGTCTGAACAAGTTCGAAATAGTCGAAACCACGGAAGAAACGAGCCTCGGCAAGCAATGCTGCATCGATGCCGGCAGTCTCACCGTTCTCGATTACACCACTTGCTGTGTTGATATCTGTGAAAGATGCGCCCCAAAGAGCATCGGCACGACAGTTATCTGGCTTGATGTTAGAAACTTCTGGTGTCATATCCAGACACTTAAAGTTCTCATCGGCACTCTGTCCGTATGTGTACTCATCTGTACCAGTTTCCAAGGCATTGAAGAAATAACCCTGTCCCCAAGTGTTACGAAGGTTTGCATACAATGCAGTAATACCTCCCTTAACACCGTCTTCTGTCTTAAAATATTCTGGAGTAAATTTGCCGCGCGGAGTCTCATCCAGCACATCAGAACAGCTGCTGAAACCAGTTGTCAGAGCCATCGCTACTCCAAGAGCATAAATATAGTGTTTCATATTTGTTTCTTTAATTAAAATTTAAGTTGTACACCTTAATTAGAATGTAACATTAAGTCCGAACAAGTAGTTGCGAGTAGTTGGAGTGTTGTAACCAACAACAAGCACCTTGCTGCTATATGCTGCTGAAGCCTGGTTCTCGTTACCACGAGAGTTTGTCTCAGGGTCCATGCCGCTCTCGCTATGATATGGAGAGAACAAAACGAATGGGTTTGTTACAGTAGCGTATGCTCTCAAGCTCTTCAAACCAGCCTTCTTCATCCAGTCGCCCTTGAAGTTGTAGCCAAGAGTGATGGTACGGAACTTAAGATATGAACCTGAGAAGAATGCAAGAGTCTGACCATACTTAGGGTTATCACCGCTAAGGATACCGCCTGGGAATGGATAGTCGTTAGTTGGATTATCCTCAGTCCAGTAGTTAACGTCGATGTTGTTTCTACGACCAGTCAACATGTTCAAGTAAGATGAGCTACCGTACAATGTACTGATAAGCTTACCGCCATGACGGAATGAAGCAACTACCGACAAATCCCAGTTCTTATAAGAAACGCGAGTGTTGAAACCACCTTCCCAAGATGGGTCAAGCTCGATAATCTGACGATCGTATTCGTTTACTGCACGTGGGTCGCCTATGCTCTTACCTTCAGGAATCAGACCGTTGTCTGCTTCCTCCTGTGTATAATAGCCACCCTTAACCTTAATCATACCTACGTTACCACCTGGCTCCTGGATACTAAGAAGTTCTTCCTCACCCTTCTGCCAGATACCAATTTTCTCGTAGTCGTAAACAACATTGATTGGGTGACCAACGAACCAGCCGTTACTCTTATCTTCTGTAACGTTCTTCAAGTTACCATCCTTATCGTATGTCTTAGTAAGCTCTGTCAACTCATTGCGGTTGCAATAGAAGTTAACGCCAGCTTCCCAGCTCCATCCTTCCTTGTTCTCGAAGATTACTCCGTTAAGAGACAACTCGAAACCCTTGTTGCGTGACTTACCGATGTTTGCCATGTAACTGCCTACACCTGATGTACTTGGAAGGCTTACAGGAAGAAGGATGTTCTCAGTATTCTGAATATAGTACTCAGCAGTACCGCTTAATCTGCCGTTATACAAAGAGAAATCAACACCGAAGTTCCATGTCTTAGAATACTCCCAACCAAGTTCTGAGTTTGGAAGCTCACTTACATAGTAACCTGTTGCATATCCGGTAGGACCGAAGTTGTATGCGCGTGTTGCCAATGTACCAAGAGTCTTGTAAGGGTCGATAGACTGGTTAGATGTCTCACCATAACCAACACGAAGCTTCAAGTTTTCAACAACTTCAACGTCAGAAAGGAAGTTCTCCTTTGCCATGTTCCAACCCAAGCTGACAGCAGGATAAGTGTGTCCCTGATGTCCCTTAGCCAAACGTGAAGATGCATCGTGACGGAGAGTTACGCTTGCCATGTACTTCTCGTCGTAGTTATACATGATACGACCCATGTATGACTCAAGACCTGACTCGTAGAAGCCCTGGTTACCTGGACTTACAGTAATGTTCTTTGCGTTACCGATGTTGTACCACAAGTGCTGGTCAACAGGGAATTCAGTACCGCTCATCTCCTGCTTGTCGTAGTGATTCTTTTCAGCAGAATACAAAGCAACGGCATTGAATGAGTGCTTGCCGAATGTCTTGTCGTATGAAAGAATGTGCTCAACAGCCCAACTCCAAGTTGTCTCGTTGCGGTTAGCACCAGAAGAATTAGCCGTAGGAGAATCGCTGAATACGCCCTGAGCAGTATATGAACCATACTTATTGTGACGATAGTTCAAACCTAAGTTGATGCGATACTTCAAGCCTTCAACAAATGGGAACTTAACTTCGCCATAGAATGTATTGTATGTACCGAATGCATTAGTCTGATCCTTGTACTTATCGCCCAAACTCTCGATACGGTCTCGAGTGTAAGTCCACTGCTTATCTACAGGCATTGCAACAACATCCTTCAAAGTACCGTCTGCGTTATACGGATTGATAAGTGGAGATGCACTAAGAGTGTTGTAGATACCAAGGTTACCATTGTGAGTAATACTGTAGTTTGTATTGATGCTCAAACCTGCCTTTACATACTTACCAATTTCCTGATCGAGGCTTGCATGCAAAGCATAACGGTTGAAGTTCTGTGTTGGGATTGTTGCCTCGTCGCGATAGTAAGAAGCACCAATATTATAGTTGTTAGCACTAGAACCACCAGTTACAGAGAAATCCTGGTTTGTTGTGAACGCAGTCTTGAACAGCAAATCCTGCCAGTCTGTATCTGTTGTATCGCTTTCGTCAAGGCTATTAGGGTATTTATTACCTGCAACCTGACGAAGTTTTGCAAGCTGAGCACCGTTCATCATTGGGTACTTGGCAAAGTTTGTCTTTGCGCCAACATACATATTATACTTAACAACAGGAGCCATGCCCTTTGAACCGTTGTTAGTAGTGATGAGGATTACACCGTTTGCACCACGGCTACCGTAAATAGCAGTTGCAGATGCATCCTTCAAAATATCCATAGACTTGATGTTGTTTGGATCGATATCGTTGATGCTACCAGCAAATGGAATACCATCCAATACAATCAATGGGTCGTTACTTGCGTTAAGTGAGCGAGTACCACGGATACGAATCTGCATACTTGCACCTGGCTTAGATGAAGTCTGCATCATCTGAACACCGGCAACACGTCCCTGCATAGCCTGAGTGATATCAGCACCCGGAACCTCACGCATGATATCACCTCGCACAGAAGCTACAGATCCAGTTACGGCCTCCTTACGCTGTGTACCGTAACCAACGACAACAACCTCGTCGATGATTTTGGTATCTTCCTCAAGCTGGATCTTCAATCTGCCAGATGAGTTGTCGGCCTTTACTTCTTTTGTAATGTAACCGATGTAAGATACTTCGAGGACTGCGCCCTGAGGAGCGTCAAGCTTAAAGTTACCGTCAAAATCGGTAATTGTACCGTTTTGAGTACCTTTTACAATGACGTTTGCACCGATGATTGGATCACCATTCTGGTCAACGACCGTTCCCGTTACCGACCTTACTGAAGGGGTAGCAGCAGCTGCATTCACAATGTCGGCAGCAAATACAGGAGCAACTTGCCCGCCAATCAGGAATGCAATACATGCACCAGCAACAAGTGCTTGCTTTCTTGAAATTAGATTCATAATTAAAAAAGTGTTATACATGATATTTCGGGCAAATGTAGCATTTTTAGGTATTAACGCCGATGTTTTATCGTTACATAAAGGGTGGCGATTTGTTACATAGACGTATTTGTAACATTCCAACACGCTTGAAACAACAGTCTTTTTCAGTTAATCTTTACAATTAGGAAACAGCAATGCAATTCGAAAAAAATATGGTCTAGCAGCCAATGACTCGTTTTTACCATTCCATCATTTAGGCTCACAAAATCAGGTTTTCGTCTATCTACAACATCATAAAAGGGGAAAATTATAATATCTCATAGATATTATTTCAAAATAGCATGACTGTATTTTCACAACTCATAATAAAGCACGAATTGTTGTTTTCAAGTCAGAAGAAGGTAATGATATCATTTTATATCTTTTTGTCGATTTTACAATAAGTATCAAATAGGAGTTGTCACACAATTGCATTATTTTAGGAAGCCATCTTGATTGGATTTATCTCCTTTATTATATATTTTGGACTTTTGTAACACATACCAATGAAACAAAAGTGGACTTTTGGCACTTTTACCACGGAAATTCAGCTGTATGTTCACTATTCTTTTATGAATTGTATGGGCTTTTTCTACACAAAAAGATGGAATAGCGCACAAAATTACGCAAACGTGTCCGTATTTTATCTGTTTCTGGCACCAAGACAAAGAGTTTTTCTTCAAATTATGTTGTTTTGAGGCGTTAAAATATGACCTTTTTTGAGTTTTACAAAACATCTGCAAACTCTTAGAAATGTGAATTCGGGTATTTCTTATCACAAATGAATATTCGGAATAGACTGAAAACGGTCGCCCATCGTGACCAATGGAGCACTTTTTCAGAGTGTTTTTGATCGTGTACCATTTTCCGTAGGTCGTTCTGACTTACAGTTATTGAGCGGAAACGCTTTCAACGTCTATAAGCATTTGCTGTATGATTTCTTCGAGATGCCTTCGGGATTCGTTCGGGATTTCCGTATTGAATTCGCGTATTCTTATCAAATAACTTATTGACACAAAAAAGAGCCGAATGAATTAACATTCAGCTCCTTTATTGGTAGTGCGCGTGATAGGACTCGAACCTACAAGCCTCGCGGCACCAGATCCTAAGTCTGGCGTGTCTACCAATTTCACCACACGCGCGATAGACGTTTTGTTTTAACGGATGCAAAGATACAACATATTTTCAATTCAGCAAATATTTTTGTCGAAATATTTCGGATTCATCCCTATTTTCATCGGTTTCATGACCTTTTAACAGTCGCTTACTTTCCACCTAACATATTTCTTGCATACTCAATGAGCGTGTCAATCCCCCTCAGAGCATCTTCGCTACGCATATCAACATAAATGTCTGGCTCAATACCGAATTCTATTTGTTTCTTCTCAGCATCAAACATCGGGCACGCCGAAAATCTTATGCTCCATCCCTTCGGTAATTCCGAAGAGAACGGCAAGCCAGAACCGCCGCCCGTCTTGTCGCCGACGATTGTGACATTAGGGCAATAGCGCATTTCGTTTACAAATGAGTTTGTTGCGCTGTAACATTGGCGATTCGTAAGTACAACGGCTTTTTTCTGCCATCTTACGCCGTCGCTTGGCTCAAGATACATCGGCTTCAGTTCGGAGAAATCAGAGTGTCCCTTGCCTGTCTTGTGACAGATGTAACCCACAAGTTTCTTCTCGTTGCAGAATCGGTTTGCAACCTTCTGCGAGGTGGTTATATTTCCTCCGCCATTATCACGCACATCAACGATAACGCCGTTGCAGATAGCCAAATCGCTGAGCACCTGCGACAGATTACCGTCTCCAATGCCATCAGAGAAACTCTC
>JBGUGY010000213.1:0-6099 GCA_045111775.1 Bacteroidaceae bacterium
CCATTCCGGTGGTGAGCCACGAAACTGGTAAGTTCCAAAGTTTCCCTAATTTCTCCGAGACAGAAAAATACAACGGCGTGCTCGCTCCGGTAAACTTCGAGATTTTCAGAAAGAGGATGGCAGAGCACGGACTAACCAACAAGGACGAGGAATTCTCGTTCAGCTCATCGTTCTGGGCATTCAACTGCTACAAGGCTGACATAGAGATGTGCATGAGAACGCCTAACTTCGGCGGATTCCAGATGCTCGACCTTCAAGACTATCCGGGTCAGGGCACGGCTCTCGTCGGTCTGCTCGATGCCTTCATGGCGCGCAAGAACAACCACATCATGCCAGCCATGTTCAGAGAGTTCAACTCGCCGCTCACAATCATGGGCGAACATCCTTCGTTCTGCTATATGGCTGGCGACAAGGTGTATGCCAACATCGCCGTTGCCAACTTTACCGAAAACGACATCAGCGACAGGTTTGTATGGAAGATTATGAAGGAAGACATGACAGAACTCGGCTCAGGCTCTTTCAGTCTTACCGCACCGCGAGGAATGGTAACAAAGTCTGTAATCCCAGAGCTTACCGACATTGTACCGACAAACAAGGGCTGCAACATCGACAAGGAAAGCAGCGGCGCATCGGTCGTCATTCCCGAAAGTATGCCTACGGGCATGTATTTCCTCGAACTGCGCTTTGCCAACGCCACAAACCACTATATGTTCTATGTCTACAACAAGCAGAGCATAAACTACGAGTTTGTAAACAAGATTGAGAAAGCCAAGGAAGGCTTCGACTGGGACGCGCAGACCCACATTGCCTACACGCAGGAAGATGCCATTGCAGCAGCCAACAAGGGCAAGGACGTACTCTACATTCCGTCGCACAAGGATATCGAGCCGTTCAGTCTGAAAGGCTTGTTTACGCCCGACTACTGGAACTACTCTATGTTCAAGGGCATCTGCGAGGGACTGAAGAAGGAGGTTTCGCCGGGCACGCTGTCTATAAACACTCGCCGCCAGCATCCTGTATTCAACCACTTCCCTACCGACAACTACACAAACTGGCAATGGTGGAGCATTCTGCACAACACACGTCCTATGATTCTCGACAACACCGAGGAGAACTTCCATCCAATAATCGAGATGATTGACAACGTGGAGCGATGCCACAAACTTGGCATAATGATGGAGGCGCAACTTGGCAAGGGCAACATTCTGATTTGCACCACCAACTTGCAGAAGATTACTTCTTATCCAGAGGGAAAGGCTTACATCTCGTCTATTCTGCATTACCTCACTTCCGACGACTTTGTGCCGAAATACAAACTTTCGTTACAGCAGTTTAACGATTTGTTCCACAAAAAGGTTGCCGAGGTTAAACTGAAGGGCGTCAAGAATATCTCGAACTACAAATAAACCTGGCTTTTGCCGAGAAACGAAGAAACAGAAAATCTCACAGACGGATTTTCTGTTTCTTTTTTCTTCTACCTAAAACTACGGAATCAGCCAACCAGCATATAAAACCCGAAAGCATCCCGAACGAATCCCGAAGCTTTTATTCAGTCTCCCATTTTCTGTACTCCCTTGGATTCATACCCTTCATTCTGCGGAAGAAACGTGCAAAAGTTGTAACCTCGGCAAAGCCAAGACGGCTGGCTATCTGGGTTATGCTCATAGAAGTCTGACTCAGCAGATAGGCAGCTTCGACAATAAGCATACGGTTCACAAAATCTACCACCGTTCGCCCACTCACGCTATGCACAACACGCGACAGATAGCGCGGACTTATACACAACTCGGCGGCATAGAAGGCAACATCGCGATGCTCCATAAAATGTTTAGGCAAGAGATGCTGAAAGCCGAGAAACACTTCTTCTACACGCCTCGAAAAACGATGCTGACGGATAGTGCGTTCCTGAACAGCTGTCAGGTCGGTAAGGAAAAGCGCGTAAAGCATTCGGAGACTGTCGTTCTGTACTGCCACATAAGCCGGCGAACAGTACTGGATAGCCAGATGCATAAGCTCTTGCAGACGGCAGCTGTCGTCGGGCGAAAGTTGCATTCGCGGCTCGCTTAGCTGCACCAGCGAGAAATATGACGAGTGGATAGCCTTTCTGACCAACGGAACATCGAGCGTATAGTTTTCGTCGGCAATTAGACAGATGCCCCGATAGTTGTCGGACGCAGAGAGAATGGTTACAGAAAGTCCGGGCGAATATGTGTATAGCTCATCCTTGTGCAAAGTCAGCCTCTTTCCGTTGTATAGTAGCGTAAGCCACCCTTCGGTAACGATGGTAAACGAGTAGGCGGCAAGAAATCCCTGCGTCTGGTTGGTGCGGAATGTCAGTTCCTTATCGGTTTCAACGCACAACACGTTTCCACAGGTTTTATATCCAATCTTATCTCCCCACGCAAGCGCGCAGAACTCACTCATAGTGTACATATTATATCTTTTAAGGTATTTAAAGGTACAATCTGGCGACTAATATACAACAAAAATCCGACTTTGTGCCGTTTCGGTCGCCTTTTGTTCCGTTTGGGTTTGCTCATCTATCGAATAAAAACCGTATTTTAGCCACATAAAAAAACAGGACTTAACTTTTTAAGATTTTATATTATGGATAAGAAGAAAACAATCGAAGCATTACAGTTCTTTGTAACACATCTTTCAGAAGGCGCATTCGTACACAAGGTGCAGGGACAGATTTTCAAGTCGCAGGGATTCAACAAACTGGGCGACAAGTACGTTGGACATTTCTCTGAAGAAATGGGATGGGTTGAGAAATTCGTAGAACGCATTCTCGACCTCGGCGGCGAAGTGAAGGTTGAAGCACACGAAGCACGCCAACTCATTTCTGACCCCGTGGAATATGTAAAGGCTGACCTCGGCATACAGCAGCCGGGCGTGGAAATGCTGCGCAAGTGCATGGCATCGGTAGCCGAAGACCCTACGACGTACGACATTCTGAAAGCGTATCTCGTTGACGAGGAAGAAGACCTGTACTGGAGTGAGGAACAGGTTGACCTAATAGAGAAGATTGGCGTTCAGAACTGGCTCGTAAAACAGATGTAAACATCAAAAAGAAACATAGAAATGAAAGAACAAGTATTACAAGCCATGCGCGACGCAGGAAAGCCTGTATCGGCAGGCGATGTGACCAAGGCTCTTGGCGCCGACCGCAAGGAAGTGGACAAGGCTTTCGCCGAACTGAAGAAGGAAGGAGCGATAGTCTCGCCCGTGCGATGCAAGTGGCAGCCAGCCTAAACAAACAGCAAGGAGAGCTTCGGCTCTCTTTGCTTTCTGTTGCAAAAAAACAAACACCAAAAGAAATCAACAAACAAAAATAAAACAGATGAAACGTTTTTTAACCGCTATGATGGCAGCATTATGCCTGCTGTCGTGCAAAAGTAACACAAGCGATATGAATACAATTTATGATTTCAAGGCACTCTCAAATAAGGGAAAAGAAGTGAACTTCGCCGACTACAGCGGCAAGGTTCTGCTAATAGTAAACACCGCCTCAAAATGCGGTTTCACCCCTCAGTACGACGGCTTGGAGGCTCTTTACCAGAAGTACAAAGACCAAGGACTCGTCGTCATCGGCTTCCCTTGCGACCAGTTCGGGCATCAAGAGCCGGGCAGCGACGAACAGATTGAGGAGTTCTGCCGCATAAACCACGGCGTTACATTTCCGCTAATGTCGAAAATAGAAGTCAACGGCGAGAATGAGCACCCGATATACAAATGGCTGAAGAGTCAGGCAGGATTCGCCGGATTCGACCCGGAGCACAAGCTCACAAAGGTTCTTGACGAGATGTTTAAAAAAGCGGACAAGGACTACGCTTCGAAGCCAGACATAAAATGGAATTTCACTAAGTTCCTGATAAGCCGCGAGGGAAAGGTTGTATGTCGCTTTGAGCCAACAACCGAACCGCAAGGGATGGAAGAAAGCATAGAAAAGGAGCTTGGCAAATAAAACCGAACAACAATTCGGCTTAGTGTGGGATTAGGGTTTCCATACTAAGCCGAATTTGCTGTTCAAACTATGGACGCATGCTTTCTTACAGTTCTGCCGAATTTGCCGCTCGACCTATGGTCGCTTGCTACCGAAGGGACGCAAGAATTTGGCAGAGAGAAAAACCGGGAATTTGCCGCTCGACCTATGGTCGCTTGCTACCGAAGGGACGCAAGAATTCCCACCGCTGAAAAAATATAATATACGAGTACCGCTTTTATCCGTAACATCTTGTCGCCCAGCGACAAGGCGAGTTGCAAGCTATCGGTTTTATGATGCTGTCGAATTTGCCATCTCCACTTGTTCGAGCGACAAATTCGGCAAAACTGAGTATGGGTTAGATGACGTACACGCCGTTTTCATCTGGCTCTATTAGCCACTTGCCGTCTTAGTATATCGGCTTTATTGGGTCTACATCGAAGATGAAATCATCGAGTTTTTCGCGGTGGCGATAGATTTCGTCGAGGTCGGAAAGAGGAACATCCATGCTCGGCATTTCATGTCCCCATCGATAACCATCAATGCCCATTGTCAAAGCCAAATCTTCGGGAATGGCAACACAAAACTTTTTTTCATTCTTGCCGTATGAGTGCACAAAGCACTTATAGCCTTTATACTTACAGCCAACATACGAATAAAAGCCTCTTGTATGGGCGATGTCTTTTATTGGTAAGAAATATTCAAAATCATAAAATTCCTTTTTGAACCCATACTTTTCTGCAAGAATCGAGTTTCTTGTAGTATACCCCCATCCTAATTCAGGATACGTGTCCATTTTCAGCAATATTCCGTCTAAAAAAGCATAGTTACACCAACGAATTATCCTTATTTCCATATTTTTATTTTATTATTTTTTTAAATATCTTTTCACCAGTTTTTTCATCTTTTACCAGCACCGCCACAAGCGTTTCGTTGCCGTTCTTGTCTATTCTATAAATCTCGGCAGCAGTCATTTCAAAAAAGCCTCCTTTTTCTGGAACAAATTCAGGACCGCCAAGAATATACTTGCCCTCTGGATTTATGCCTCCACCAGTATAGCCATGACCTTTAAAAGGCTCAGGATTATTCTGCAAATCATCGGCAGTATTCGGAATACGCAATTTCCTTATTGCACCATTATTCAAAGTATATCTCATGACATAAATCTCATCGACAATAACCTTTGTCTGCTCTTCATTAAAATATGGAGAGCCACTATAATTCAATGCCAATCCGTAGCAATAGTCCTCAACGGTTCTTAGGTGCATTAAGTCGCACGCTCTCGACATAAAGCCGCCTACTCTGGCATCCCAACCACCAGTTTTTGTGTAATTCTCGAAAGCATTTTTGGGTATAACCTTCTGCATCACGGTTCTTTCTGTAATATCAGAAACAGGAATGTGATTTCTAATCCTTGTAATCAAGTCGAACTCCTCTTTATTCATTTCTGTAAGCTTTAAATTAGTCAAGTCTTCAGCACGACGTTTTGGAACAAGCTCTACAAACCTTTCCATGCTTATACCCTCTTCGGCAAGCCAATGCGGAAGGTTCTGAATAAAGGCATTGCCTACATTTTGAGCAGCAATTGCGGCTTTGCCAAACAGAGGCTTAACCTTGCCGATGCTTATTTCGCGATTATCTGTCGTTACGCTTGCAGCCTCCCAGCCTTTATACTTTTCTGCTGAGCCGTTGCCGTAGTCCGAAAGGTTAAGGCTGTAAGGCAACAGCATCTGCACAGAATAGCTGTCTCGCGCCGCCATGCGCGCCGGTATGACGAATGCCAGCATGAGAGCGAGCACCATATACAGGCAGCTAAAATATCTTATTGAATTTCTCTGTCGAAAGTTTATCGTTGTAATTAGACCAAGTTTTTTAGCTGTGTTTAACATATTGATTTTTACTAAAGATATCATTTGCAAAAATACAGAATATTTATTTGTTATAGACATTTTCAGCAATGATTTTTTACACTCCCTTTCCCTATCTCCTCACCTGCCTATACCTAAAAAACTTTTTCCTATATCATGAAATGATTATTCGGAATGACGCTGAAAGCGTCACCTCTCAGTAACCGCAGCATCCGTAGGATTTGTGGACAGAAACACAAAGAATAT
>JBGUGY010000214.1:0-8537 GCA_045111775.1 Bacteroidaceae bacterium
TCTATTGTCTTACTGTTTCAGCAAGAAAGCCTTGAAGTCGGCAAAATCCTTTGTCATCGCAATGCTCTGCTTTGTGCCCTTCATAAAGGCTGCAAGTTTGGCAGGAATCTCGATGTCGCCGTTAATAATACCATCTACTGTGCTCTTGAACTTGGCAGGGTGCGCAGTCTCGAGGAATACGCCAACCTCGCCGTCCTTCAGATTCTCCTGAAGAGCCTTGTAGCCGCATGCGCCGTGAGGGTCGAGCTGATATCCGGTAGAAGCCTTGCACTCGCGAATGGCGTCGGCAATCTGCTCGTCGGTATAAGTTGCACCGCTAATGTCGGCACATATTGCAGCATGGTCTTTGTTGTAAAGGTCGTAGATGCGCGCAAAGTTAGAAGGGTCTCCCACATCCATTGCGTTTGCTATTGTCTGCACAGAAGCCTTTGGCTCGTACTTGCCAGTCTGCAAATACTTGAAGAAGATGTCGTTGGCATTGTTGGCAGCGATGAAACGCTTAACAGGCAATCCCATCTTCTTGCCAAACAAGGCAGAGCAGATGTTTCCGAAGTTTCCGCTTGGCACACAAACCACCATCTGGTCAGCCTTGCCCAACTTCTTTAGCTGAGCGTATGCGTAGAAGTAGTAGAAACTCTGCGGAAGGAATCGAGCCACGTTGATAGAGTTGGCAGATGTCAGCTTCATGTGCTTGTTGAGGTCGGCATCCATGAAGGCGTTCTTTACAAGAGCCTGACAGTCGTCGAACACGCCGTCAACCTCAAGAGCGGTGATATTCTGACCGAGGGTTGTGAACTGGCACTCCTGAATGTCGCTAACCTTGCCCTTTGGATAGAGCACATACACGCGGATTCCGTCAACGCCAAGGAAGCCGTTTGCCACAGCCGAGCCAGTGTCGCCCGATGTAGCCACAAGCACGTTTACCTGCTCGTTGCCCTCCTGCTTGATGAAGTACTGAAGCAGACGAGCCATGAAGCGCGCGCCAACATCCTTGAACGCAAGCGTAGGACCGTGGAACAACTCGAGCGAGTAGATATTGTCGGTTACAGGAACGGCTGGAACATCGAACGACAGCGTGTCGTACACAATCTTCTTAAGGTCGTCGGCAGGAATGTCCTCGCCAAAGAAGGCATCAGCCACGCGGTATGCTATCTCCTGAAACGACAGGTTCTGTATCTCGTCGAAGAAAGACTGTGGCAGCGGCTTGATAGCCTCGGGCATAAACAAGCCCTTGTCGGATGCAAGTCCCTTAACAACAGCCTCTTTCAGGGTTGCCTTTTCAGCCTTTCCGTTGGTACTGTAATATTTCATATATTTTAAATTAGTTGTTCATAAACTCGTTAATGAAGCCGTCGCCCTCGAGCAGACCGTAACTTCCGTCAACGGCCGCAATCTCGTCGAATGTCTGCACCGCATCAGCCTCTATTCCCGGATAGTAGATGAGGAACGGAATAGGCTCGTTGGTGTGCGTGCGCAGAGCCACCGGCGTTGGATGGTCGGGCAGAACGGCGATTGAGACAGGCTCGTCGAAGTTCTTGACAGCCTCGTAGATTGGACCAATCAGTCGGCGGTCGAGGTCCTCGATAGTCTGAAGCTTCAGCTTGAGGTTGCCGTCGTGACCAGCCTCATCGCTTGCCTCAACATGAAGGTAGACGAAATCGTCGGTCTTCAGAGCCTCGATAGCAGCCTGAGCCTTGCCCTCGTAGTTTGTATCAAACAAGCCCGTTGCGCCATCAACGTTGATACAGCGCAATCCTGCAAGGCGGCCGATTCCGCGGATAAGGTCGACGGCTGTGATAACCGCGCCTCGCTTAATCTGCGGATAGGTAACGGTTAGCGGAGTCATGTTAGGACGATAGCCGCCAGCCCAAGGCCAGATGCTGTTTGCCGGGTCTTTGCCCTCTGCCACGCGCTGCTTGTTAAACGGATGGTCGGCAAGAAGTTTCTGGCTCTTCAGTATAAGGTCGTTAATGAGGTCGGCAGTCTCCTTAGCCTCAGGAATCTCAGGCTTTACCAGAAGCGGCATGAAAGGCTGTCCCGGCACATCGTGCGGCGGAGTACATTTCAGATGCTTGTTTCCGCCCTTAATCACAAGCAGATGGCGATACTGAATTCCTGTGTAGAAGTGAACACGCTCGCTGCCAAGCTTCTCCTGAAGGAACTTGATTAGCACGTCGGCCTCTTCTGTTTCCAAACGACCGCAAGAGTGGTTCTTTATGTTGCCGTTCTCGATGCAGATAAGGTTGCATCGGATAGCCATATCGTCGGGAGCAAGTTCAACGCCGATGCTTGCAGCCTCCAGCGGACCTCTGCCCTCGTAGACCTTGCTCTGGTCGTATCCAAGGATTGATGAGTTTGCCACTTCGCTTCCGGGATGAAAACCGTCGGCAACAGTCTTCAGCCTACCTACCCTGCCGTTCTTTGCAAGGAGGTCCATATATGGTGTGTTGGCATACTGAAGTAGAGTCTTGTCGCCAAGTTCCTTTACCTTCCAGTCTGCCATTCCATCGCCTAAGATTATTATGTGTTTCATGTTGTTGGTGTTTTTAAATGTTTGCTATGCTCATTACGTCGGCAAAAACTCCGGCAGCCGTTACGCTTGCGCCTGCGCCGTATCCCTGAATCTGCATTGGATACTCGTGATAGCGGTCGGTCGTAAGCATGATGATGTTGTTGCTGCCTTCGAGATGATAGAACGGATGCGTGCTGTCTACCTCGCAGAGCGAAACCTTAGCCTTTCCGTTCTCGAGGCTTGCAACAAAGCGCCAATGCTTGCCTTCTTCCTCAAGTTTCTTTCGACGCGCCTCAAAGTCGGCATCAAGTGCAGGCAGTCTCTTCCAGAACTCCTCTACCGAGCCTTCGAAATAATCGTCTGGCACAAAGAGATGCTTCTCCACATCCTCCTGTTCAATTCTGTAACCGGCTTCGCGAGAGAGGATTACCAGTTTTCTGATTACGTCCTTTCCGCTCAAGTCGATGCGAGGGTCTGGCTCTGAATAGCCCTGTTCCTTGGCTCTTCTAACCGTCTCGCTGAAAGGAACATCTGCGCTTATCTCGTTAAAGATGAAGTTGAGAGTTCCGCTCACCACCGCCTCGATTTTCAGAATCTTGTCGCCACTGTTTATGAGGTCGTTAATTGTATTGATGACAGGCAATCCCGCGCCCACGTTGGTCTCGAACAAGAACTTGACGCCGCGGCGGAGGGCTGTCTGCTTTAGTTTCTCGTATTTCTCGTATTCAGACGATGCCGCAATCTTGTTGGCAGCAACGACCGATATGTTGTTTTCAAGAAAATCCTGATATAGTCCGGCAACCTCGGCACTTGCGGTACAGTCAACAAACACCGAGTTGAAGATGTTCATGCCGATTACCTCGTCGTGCAGACGCTTTGTGTTGCTTGGCTCGGCGTTCTTCAAATCCTCGCGGAAGTTATCGAGCGACAAGCCCTCGCGGCAGAACATAGCGTTGTGTCCGCTTGCAATTCCCACCACGTTAATCTTCAGGTTTCGCTCTGCCATCAAAGTCTTCTGCTGTGCTGCTATCTGTTCTATCAGGCTGCCTCCTACGGTTCCAGTTCCGCAGATGAATACGTTCAGCACCTGATATTCAGACAGAAAAAAACTGTCGTGCAGTACATTAAGTGTCTTGCGAAGCGACTTAGCCTCGACTACGAACGAGATGTTAGTCTCCGACGCTCCCTGAGCGCATGCGATTACGCTGATACCGCTTCGTCCCAGCGTTCCGAAGAGTTTTCCGGCGATACCCGGAGTGTGCTTCATGTTCTCGCCCACCACGGCAACGGTTGCCAAATCGCTCTCGACGCTCATCTTGAACATAGAGCCGGCTGCAATCTCCTCGGCAAACTCATTGTCGAGCACCTCGCATGCAGTCTTGGCATCGGCATCGCGAACGCCAATAGAAGTACTGTTTTCAGAAGAAGCCTGAGAAACGAGGAACACGCTTATTCCGGCATTTGCAAGCGTTGTGAAAATTCGGCGGTTAACACCGATAACACCAACCATAGAAAGACCGGCAACGGTTATAAGGCTCGTTCCCTTGATTGATGAGATACCCTTGATGGCACGCTGGTTGTGCGAAATGTTTCCGCGTATGATTGTGCCCTTTGCCTCTGGTCTGAAGGTATTCTTTATCAAGATTGGAATATTCTTCAGGCACACAGGATATATTGTTGGAGGATAGACCACCTTTGCTCCGAAGTTGCAAAGCTCCATAGCCTCAACATAGCTCAGTTCGTCTATTGTGTATGCTGCGCTGATAACCTTAGGGTCGGCAGTCATGAATCCGTCTACATCGGTCCAAATCTCGAGCACCTCGGCATCGAGAGCCGCCGCGATGATGGCAGCGGTATAGTCAGAGCCGCCGCGTCCAAGGTTGGTTGTCTCGCCTGTGTTCTTGTCGCACGAGATGAATCCCGGCACGAGCGAAACCTGCTGCAGCACAGAGAAAGTCTGGCACACGAGCTCGTTTGTAAGCTCGGCATCCAGAAGGTTTCTGTGCTCCTTCTTCTCTGTCATGATGAAATTGCGCGAGTCGAACCACTTTGCGTTCTTAATCAGAACGGCAGCAATCTGCGACGACATGCGCTCGCCGTAACTTACGATGGCTGCGGATGTCTTCTCGCTAAGGTCGCGTATAAGGTAAACGCCATGATAGATACTCTTGAGTTCGTTAAGCAGTTCATCGACCTTCGCAAGCAGTTCGGTTCGCTTCTCGGTGTTCTCGATGAGCGCTTCAATCATCTGATGATGACGCGTCACAATCTCCTCGAACGACGTGAGATATGCGGGGTCGCCGCTAACCGCCATTTGCGATGTTTGAATCAGTTTGTCGGTTATACCTCCAAGAGCCGAAACTACTACGATAACAGGCTCGTTACAAGCCTCAACAATCTTCTTGACATTCAAAATACTGTCAACAGAACCTACGGATGTTCCACCAAATTTTAATACTTTCATCTTTTCTATAATAATCCCCTAACAACGGGGGTCTTTGTTTACTCAGTATCGTTAAGATAACATCACCAAAAAGGGTGCTGAAACGATTGCAAAAATAATATTTTTTAAAAAGAAATCGGCTACAAAACATAGTTTTTTAGTTTAAAGGGGTTAATTTCGTCAAATCGTTACATCTATATTCACAATTTTTACTAAATTTGTACGCTCGTAAGTAGGCTAACATCGCGCCTGCCACGGCAAGTAAGAGAGAACGAACAGAATGTTTTTCAGCAACATAATAGGTCAGGACTCTGTAAAGCAGAAACTTCTGCAAGAGATAAAAGAGAATCGCATTGCTCATGCCCAGCTTTTCTGCGGACCTGAGGGATGCGGAAAACTTGCATTGGCTCTGGCTTACGCGCAATACCTGCTGTGCGAGCACCCAACCGACGGCGATGCCTGCGGACAATGTCCTCCGTGCAAGCAGGCGGCAAAGCTTGAGCATCCCGACCTTCACTTCGTCTTTCCGGTGGTTAAGAAGAGCACCACGACCGTGAGCGACGATTTCGTGAAAGACTGGCGCGAGGCTGTTCTTGCCAACCCCTACATGAATCTGGAGGAGTGGATGAACGCCATGGACGACGAGAGGCAGCCGAGCATCTACACCGCCGAGAGCGAGAGCATAACGCGCAAACTGTCGCTCAAGGCGTTCGAGGGCGGATACAAGATAATGATTATCTGGCTGCCCGAGAAGATGCAGACCGAATGTGCCAACAAACTGCTGAAGATTCTCGAAGAGCCGCCGGCAAAGACGGTCTTCCTGCTCGTTTCGGAGCATCCCGAGCAGATGCTGCCTACCATCACAAGCCGAACGCAACGTATAGACATCCCGGCACTCAGCCCCGACGACATCCAAAAGGCGCTGATGCAGAACTTCGGAATGGAAGAGGATGTTGCACGCGGCATAGCCCTCTCTTCGGGCGGAAGCTACCAGAGAGCACGGCAGGAGATGAGCACCAACGACGACCGCAAATTCTACTTCGACATGTTCGTGCTCATAATGCGACTCTCGTACATGCGCAAAGCCAAGGAGATGAAGCAGTGGAGCGAGGCGATGGCATCGAAGGGAAAGGAAAAGCAGAAGAACTTTCTGGAGTATGCACAGCACATGCTCCGCGAGAGTTTCATAAACAACTTCCACAAGAAGGAACTGAATACAATGAACAGTGAGGAAAGTAACTTTGCAGTCAGGTTCTCGCCTTTCATCAACGAGAGGAACATCATCGGACTTATGCACGAACTTTCCGAAGCACAGATACACATAATGCAAAACGTAAACCCGAAGATTGTCTTCTTCGACTTTGCACTAAAGATGACTGTGCTCATAAAAACATAACATCAATATATGAGCGAATTTAAATTGAACGGAGCCGGCAGAGGTCTTTCATGCCGTGGCTGCTGCAAACAGAATAAACAGTTGAACACATACAACTGGCTCGCCGACATACCAAACAACGACGAGTTGAGCCCTTACGTCGAGGTGCAGTTCAAGAATACCCGAAAGGGATACTACCGCAACTCAAACAAGCTCGACCTCGTTGCCGGCGATATCGTTGCCGTTGAGTCGAGTCCGGGACACGACATCGGAACGGTAACGCTTACCGGCCGCCTTGTTCCGCTAAAGATGAAGAAGGCAAACCTCAAGCCCGATGTAGAGATAAAGCGCATCTACCGCAAGGCTAAGCCAGTTGACATGGAGAAATACGAGGAAGCAAAGGCAAAGGAGCACGACACGATGATTCGTTCGCGCCAGATTGCCAAAGACCTCAACCTTAACATGAAAATCGGCGATGTTGAATATCAGGGCGATGGCAACAAGGCTATCTTCTACTACATTGCCGACGAGCGCGTTGACTTCCGCCAACTCATCAAGGTTCTGGCAGACGCCTTTCACGTGCGCATCGAGATGAAGCAGATTGGAGCACGACAGGAGGCAGGCAGAATTGGCGGTATAGGTCCGTGCGGACGCGAATTGTGCTGCGCCACTTGGATGACGAGTTTCATAAGCGTGAGCACAAGCGCGGCACGCTTTCAGGACATCTCTCTCAACCCTCAGAAACTGGCAGGACAATGCGCCAAGCTGAAGTGCTGCATGAACTACGAGGTTGACACTTATGTAGAGGCTTCGCGCCGTCTGCCATCAAAAGAGATTCAGTTGGAGACTATCGACGGCACTTACTACTGGTTCAAGTGCGACATTCTTACGGGCATGATAACATACTCTACCGACAAGAATATCGCGGCTAACCTTGTAACCATCAGCGAGAAACGTGCCTTCGAGGTTATCAATATGAACAAGAACGGCGAGAAGCCAGCCCAGCTTGCCAGCGGAGGCGAGTCGTCAGACCCAAAGAAGCCTATCGACATTCTTGAGCAGGACAGCCTTACACGCTTCGACCGCAACAAGCGAAAGAAGAAGAAGGGCGCGAACAAGCAGAACAACGGCAGCAAGCCTAACAACGACCAGCAGCGTCAGCCAAATAACCGCCAGCAAAACGGCGGCGACGGTCAGCAGCCTAACGCAGGCGGACAACAGCCACGCAAGCAGAAGCAGCACCGTCCTCAGCACGACAACCAGCAGAGAGACGGTCAGCAGCCAAAAACGCCAAACAACAATCAGCAGGGCGAGCCTCGCGAGCAGAGAAGACCAAAGAACAACAATCGCGGTCCGAGAGAGCCACGCCATAAAAACAATGGCAACAGAAATAATGATGCGAACAGAAACAATAACGCGCCTGCTCAGCAGTAGTCTGCTGGCAGCGTGTCTTATTATACTTTTTTCGGCGTGCAGTGATGACAAAACATTACTGCACTCTTTCCATTCTGTCGAGAACAGCAAGTGGGAGAAGGACGACACGGCAAAGTTCACCCTCCCTGCCGTATGGACCGACCGCAAGGTTGAGGTTCAGGTAGAGGTGCGCACCAACTCGCGCTATCCTTACCAAACGCTGTGGCTCAAAGCCGAGCACAACTTTGCCGACAGCACCAAGTTCGTTAAGCAGAGCGTTAAATGCACAATTCTTAACGAGACGGGCGACATTCAGGGCAACGGCATCAGCACGGTGCAGTATGCCTACCCGATAGGCACTTTCAACATAAAGAAAGGTCAGAAATCGACAATAAAGATTACGCACAACATGCGCAGCGAACTGCTAAACGGCATTCACGACATCGGCGTAAAGATTGTCGAGGCGGAATAAGTTTTTTTAAGGAAGGAGATTCGGTCTTCTTCCTTTTTTTATGCTTCGAAGCACAGCAGTTCCATAACGTACAATTTTCGAAAGAAACATCCCTTTGGTAAATACAAAATGGTGGGAAGGTAGATTCAAGGTACATCCAAGGTATATGCTGGGTATATGTAAGGTATATGCAAGCTATATGTTAGGTATATGTTAGATATATGTTGAGTATATGTAATAAGATATAGCCAGATTAGGTTATGGTAAAGTTGAAAATTCAGAATTCTATTGATAGGAGGAATTGAAGTAAGCCGATAGCAAGTCGATAGCAAGGGGGTAGCAA
>JBGUGY010000215.1:0-15168 GCA_045111775.1 Bacteroidaceae bacterium
CTCGCCGATGACGTACTTAGCGCAGTTGTAGTCCTCTTCAGAAACCTCGGCCTTAACTTCCTCGAGCATAGCCCAGTCGGCATCGCGGAGAGTCTCTACGCCTGCATGCTTCTTTGCGATGTGTGCAACCACGTTCTCGCAACTTGCGCGGCGGTCGTTGTAGGCAGATGATGCCAACTCGTGCTTTACGCAGCTGTTAAGAAGAACGAGCTTGTAGCCAACCGGATTGAATGGGAAGTACTCGTACTCGAGCGAACGGCAGTCGAGACGGATAAGGCTTCCCTTCTTGCCGAATACAGAAGCAAACTGGTCCATGATACCGCAGTTTACACCTATATATTTGTGCTCTGTTGCCTGACCAGCCTTTGCCAACTCGAACTTGTCGACCTTGTTGTCGCCGAACATATCGTTGATGGCGAATGCAAAGCAGCTCTCGAGTGCAGCAGATGATGACATACCAGCGCCAAGAGGCACATCGCCTGCAAATGCAGTATTGAATCCCTTAACCTCAACGCCGCGAGCCTGCATCTCCTTGCAAACGCCGAAGATGTAGCGAGCCCAGCTTGCGTTAGGACCTTTCTCGTCGTTCAAGTCGAACTCTACCAAGTCCTTAAGGTCGATAGAGTAGGCGCGAACCTTGTTTGTTCCGTTAGGCTTTATCTCAGCCATCATGCCGCAGTCAACTGCGCCCGGAAAAACGAAACCGCCGTTATAGTCGGTGTGTTCGCCGATAAGGTTGATTCTTCCCGGTGATGCGTATATAGAACCTGTTGTACCGTCAAAATGCTTGATGAAACGGCTTCTTACGAAATCTATTTCCATAATCGTATTGTATTAAAAGTTTAAATTAGTTTTTAGTTATTCCACAGGAATATCCTTGTTTACGTTCTTGCAGCCGATAAGTGCATAATATAGAATGTATGCAAGCATAGCAACTACGAGCCAATAACTGAAGATTGGGTTTACGCTCTGGGCTATGAAGTCCTGAATAAGCGGCATTACGCCACCACCAACAACCATCATCATGAAGATGCCAGATGCTGCGGCTGTATATTTGCCAAGTCCCTCAGTTGCAAGGTTGAAGATACCTCCCCACATGATTGATGTGCAGATACCGCAAGCTGCAATAAAGAAGCACTTTACAGGAACATCGTGATCCATGATGTTTGTTGTTATTGATGTTGGAAGGAAGATTGCGATAAGCAAAAGAGCGATGGCGAGTGTAGAAACTGATACCATCTGTACCTTTGTTGAAATCTTTCCGCTGAGGAAGCTGCTCAGGAATCTTCCGCACATCATTAGGAACCAGTAAGCCGATGCAAATGAACCAGCTACGGCAGCCCAGCCTTCGCCCTCGAACTTAGAAAGGTAGGCATTTAGCTGACCCGGAATTCCGATTTCAACGCCAACATAGAAGAAGATGGCGATGACACCAAGAACACAATGACGGAAGCTCCATGGGCTGTGCTCGAACTTCTGCTCGGTTGCTGTGCTCTGTGGCTCAGGAATGCTCACGAACGAAATAATGACGAATGATGTTGCGAATACGCCCATTCCGATGAAAATCAGAGGGCATACGTCAGTCATACTGGTGTTTTTGCTCAACTCGCCTACAAGCAGACCTGTAAGAAGTGGAGTGAGCGTACCAGTAAGAGAGTTCAGCGTGCCGCCAATCTGCAGCAACTGGTTGCCTCTATTACCACCGCCACCAAGAAGGTTAAGCATTGGGTTTACAACAGTATTAAGCATACAAACGCAGAAGCCGCAGATGAATGCTCCGAGAAGGTAGATGAACAGGTTTAGCATAACTGGCTGTTCCTTGATTGTTGTAACAACAGTTTCTGCACCCATTGTACTTGAAAGATACTGTACGAAAAGACCGATAACGCCGACAGCAAGTGCTATCAAGGCTGTCTTTTTGTAGCCAAACTTTACAAGCATCTTACCTGCAGGAATACCCATGAACAAGTATGCCGCAAAATTCATCATGTTACCCATCATGCCAGCCCAGTTGTAAGTGTAACTCCAAAGGTTACCGAATGGGGCTGCCATATTAGTGACGAATGAAATCATCGCAAAGATGAAGCACATTGTAATTATGGCAATCATGTTGCCGTTTTTATTCTGGCTCATTTTTTGTAAATAGTTACTGAATAAAATTTATTAAATATTGATAATTAGACTTTTACTTTACACTAAACTTGTACACAGTCTTCTGAGTGTACTTCTCGCCCGGCTTCAGTACTGTTGAAGGGAAGTATGGGCGGTTTGGAGAGTCTGGGAAGTGCTGGCACTCGAAGCAGATACCGCTGCGGCGTGGGAATGTTGCGCCGTGCTGACCAGCATAGCCTGTTGCCCAGTTGTCTGAATAAACCTGAACGCCCGGCTCGGTTGTATATGTCTCGAGGATTCTGCCAGAGACAGGCTCGTACAGTCTTGCTGCAAGCGACAGCTCGCCAACCTCTCTCTTGTTAAGCACGAAGCAATGGTCGTAGCCTGCGCCGTTCTTAATCTGCTCGTCCTCAGCATCGATGTCCTTGCCTATTGGCTTTGGCATACGGAAGTCGAACGGAGTATCGTTAACCTTCAGAATCTCGCCTGTAGGAATGCATGTGTCGTCAATAGGAATGAAGAAATCTGCATTCATTTCCAGAATCTGATCGTCGATAGTAGGGGTTGGGTTCGCAATTCCCTGAAGAGAGAAGAATGCGTGATGGGTCAGGTTTATGATAGTCTTTTTGTTTGTCGTAGCAAGATATTCGATAACAAGTTCATTATCATCTGTCCAGTTGAATTCAACCGAGATTTTAACCTCTCCGGTGAATCCCTCGTGACCGTATGGCAGCTTGATGTTGAGTACAAGAGTCTGGTCGCCAACCATATATGCGTCCCAAACCTGAGCGTGCAGTCCTGTTGGTCCGCCATGAAGTGCGTTAGGTCCGTTGTTGATAGCCAGCTGATATTCCTTGCCGCCGATTGTGAATCTGCCCTTGCAGATACGGTTGCCGAATCGGCCGATGAGTGTAGACAAGTATGGCTCTGGCGAGTTAATAACGTCGTCGATGTTATCGTGTCCCTGAATAACGTTTGCAAGCTTTCCGTTCTTGTCTGGAACCATTATAGATACGATAGCACCACCATAGTTTGTTATGGCTACTTCATTCTTGTATGCATTTCTCAAAATGAACAAGTCAGTTTTCTTACCATTGATTTCCTTTTGGAAATTCTCCCTCTTTAGGCCAGAGACATTTCCCTCAAATGTATTTGACATGGCAATTATATTTAATAAGTTTATAATATTTGTTTAATGCAAAGTAAAGTAAAAAATATTAAAAACGCAACACTTTCTTTGATAAAAGTATTGCGTTTTTGGCATAAATCTCATTTTGTGCAGGTTCTCTGCCAAAGATTATTTGACGAACGACAGTAAATCGGCAACGATGAAGCTGCTTCCGCCCACGAAAACCAAGTCGTTTTGCGATGCGTCGTGCAAGGCCGCCTCGTATGCCTGCTTAACGGTAGGGTAGGCATCGCCCTCGAGTCCGTACTCGGCAGCCTTTGCCTTGAAGTCGAGGCAAGGCATGGCGCGCTTTACGCTTGCCTGAGTGAAGTAATATACGGCGTGTTTTGGCATCATGCTCAGAACTGTGCTTATGTCCTTGTCGTTTACCATTCCCATAACGATGCGCAGGTTGTCGTACTCCTGAAGTTCGAGCTGCTTTACGATGTACTGGATTCCGCCAACGTTATGACCTGTGTCGCATATAACCTTAGGCTTGTCGGCGAGTTTCTGCCATCTGCCCATCAGACCTGTATTTTTGCAGACCGATGCAAAGCCGTCTGCTACATTCTGCTGGGTAATCCGATAGCCCTTGCCGATGAGCTGTTTCAGAGCCTCGATTATTGTGCGCGTGTTCTTTGTCTGGCACAATCCTCCAAGTTCGGCAGTTATAAGTCCGAAGGTCTTTGTCTGATAATCGAATCCGCCTTTAGCAAGAGGACATTCGCCCATAACCTCGTCCTGCTCTTCGGCAAAGACGATTGGGGCGTTCTGCTCTTCAGCCTTCGAGATGAATACGGGCTTTGTCTCGGGGGTAGTCTCGCCGATGACGACGGGTATGTCCGGCTTTATTATTCCGGCCTTTTCGCCTGCAATCTTGGCAAGAGTGTCGCCGAGGAACTGAACGTGGTCGAAGCTGATGTTCGTAATCACGCTAACGTCGGGCGTTATGATGTTGGTGCAGTCGAGCCTTCCGCCGAGGCCAACCTCTATTACGGCAACATCAACCTTCTCGTCGGCAAAGAACTTGAAAGCCATAGCCGTTGTGAGTTCGAAGAACGAGGGGTGAAGCGGCTCGAAGAACGCTCTTTCGTGCTCGACGAAGTCGATAACGTACTGTTCGCTTATCGGCTTGCCGTTTACCCTTATGCGCTCGCGGAAGTCTACAAGATGCGGCGATGTGTAAAGTCCCACCTTGTAGCCGGCTTCTTGCAGAACCGATGCTATGGTGTGCGAGCAAGAACCCTTTCCGTTGGTTCCGGCAACGTGTATGGTCTTAAAAGAAAGGTGCGGATGGCAAAAATGCTCATCCAACACCTTTGTGTTATAGAGACCTTCCTTGTAGGCGCCTGCTCCGATATTCTGGAACAGCGGCGCGCTATTGAAAAGGTATTCGATAGTCTCTTTATAGTCCATTAGTCGAACAGTTTACGGAATTTCTGGAAGATAGATTCTTTAACCTTTGCGTTAGGCTGGAAGCTGTCGCTCTTGAGAGCCTCTTCCATGAACTTCTTTTCAGACTTGTCGAGTGTTTCTGGAATGTAGACCGAAACATTTACGATGATATCGCCCGTGCCGGTTGTTGTTCCGTAGCTGTTGATGGTTGGCAAGCCCTTTCCTCTCAGACGCAGAACCTTGCCCGGCTGTGTTCCGGCAGGAATGTCGATTTTTGCCTTTCCGCTGATTGTCGGAATGTCGATTGTGGCGCCGAGTGTAGCCTGCGGAACGCTGAGAAGAAGGTTGTAGACGAGGTCGCTTCCGTCGCGGATAAGCTCTGGATGCGGCTCTTCCTGAATCATAATCTGAAGGTCGCCTGCAACGCCGTTGCGCTTGGCTGCATTACCCTTGCCCTGAATGGTAAGAATCATGCCCTCGCCAACGCCCTTAGGGATGTTTGCCTCTACGATTTCCTCGCCAGAGATGACTCCGTCGCCGTGACATTGCTTACACTTTGTCTTGATTATTTTGCCTTCGCCGTTACATGTAGGGCAGACAGACTGAGTCTGCATCTGACCGAAGAAACTGTTTACGGTACGGTATGTTACTCCGCTTCCCTTACATGTTGAGCAAGTCTCGGTCTTGCCGTCTTCCGAGCCTGTTCCGTTACAATGAGGGCAGGTTACGTTCTTTCTTACCTTGAACTTCTTCTGGCAGCCGTTAGCCACCTCTTCGAGGGTAAGTTTTACCCTAACGCGAAGGTCGCTGCCTCTTGACGTGCGTGCTCCGCCGCGTCCGCCAAATCCGCCGCCAAAACCTGAGTGGCCGCCGAAAATGTCGCCGAACATAGAGAAGATGTCGTCCATGTTCATCTCGCTGCTGAATCCGCCGCCGAATCCGCCGGCTCCGTTTACGCCTTCTGGTCCGAACTGGTCGTATCTTGCACGCTTGTTCTCATCGCGCAATACATCGTAAGCCTCGGCTGCTTCCTTGAACTTGGCTTCTGCCTCTTTGTCGTCAGGGTTGCGGTCGGGATGGTATTTGATAGCCATCTTCTTGTAGGCCTTCTTTATCTCATCAGCACTTGCATTCTTGTCAACACCAAGTACTTCGTAGTAATCTCTTTTTGCCATTTGCGTATATTGTTAATTACTGACCTACGGCTACTTTGGCATGACGCAGAACCTTGTCCTTAATCATGTATCCTGTCTGTACGCAGTCTATAACCTTGTTTTTGTTGTCTTCGCCCATGCCGGGAACCATGGCTACCGCCTCGTGAAGGTCGGCATCGAAGTCCTTGCCTGTAACGTCCATCTTTACAACGCCCTCGCTTGCGAGAGCCTTCATGAACTTGTCTATGATAAGAGCCACGCCCTCCTTGACTGCAGCCACGTCTTCTGCCTTGTCCATGTTTGCCATGGCGCGCTCCATGTCGTCCATTACAGGCAGGAAGTTCTTCAGCACTCTGCCGCCGGCTG
The DNA here is from genome assembly GCA_045111775.1 of Bacteroidaceae bacterium. Lineage (GTDB taxonomy): Bacteria > Bacteroidota > Bacteroidia > Bacteroidales > Bacteroidaceae > Ga6A1. Next base: position 6,196 of record JBGUGY010000215.1, read on the forward strand.
TGTCGATGAGTTCAGCCTTCTCCTTGAGTGTGCGCTTGCGGAAGTTCTCGAACTCAGCCTGCTTGTAGAGCATCTGGTTCTTCAGCTCGTCTATTTCAGCCTTGGCTGCCTCGAGTTCGGCCAGAAGTTTCTCCTCTTCGGTAAGCACCTTCTCTTCTGCCTTTTCCTCGGCTGCTGTTTCTTCAGGGTTGTTTACCTCGTTATTGGTCTCTTCGGTTAGTGGAGTATCCTTTACTTCCTCTTCAACCTTTACGTTTTCGTTAGATTCCATATATTGTTTTGTTATTATCGTTTAATTGGATTCAGCAAACACTTTGCCAAAGTGTAAAAAAGCCAGAATTTTCTGCAAAAATACTTATTTTTTATCGATTTGACAAATTATGGAAAAAAAATGCTATCTTTGCGCCATAATATTATAATATTAAGGTTTATAGATGATAACTATTTCAAATTTGGCCATTCAGTTTGGCAAGCGCGTTCTGTATAAAGATGTTAATGTTAAGTTTACAAATGGTAATATCTATGGTGTCATTGGTGCCAACGGCGCAGGAAAATCTACTCTTCTGAAAGCAATATCGGGCGAACTTGAGCCTAACAAGGGAACAGTTACATTGGGCCCGGGCGAGCGTCTGTCTGTATTGAGTCAGGACCACTTTAAGTTCGATGAGTTTACGGTTCTCGATACCGTTCTGATGGGACATACCGTGCTCTGGCAGATTATGCAGGAGAAGAATGCCCTGTATATGAAGGAGGATTTCAGCGACGAGGACGGAATTAAGGTTGCCGAGCTTGAAGAGAAGTTCGCCGAGCTTGACGGATATAATGCCGAGAGCGATGCAGCTCAGCTTCTTAGCGGCCTTGGCATTAAGGAGGCACTCCACTACAAGTACATGAAGGAACTTAGCGGTAAGGAGAAGGTGCGTGTCATGCTTGCTCAGGCTTTGTTTGGAAATCCTGATAACCTGCTGCTCGATGAGCCTACCAACGACCTTGACCTTGAGACTGTTGTATGGCTTGAGGAGTATCTGGCAAACTTTGAGCATACCGTGCTTGTTGTGAGCCACGACCGTCACTTCCTCGACAGCGTTTGTACTCACACTCTTGATATCGACTTCGGAAAGGTTAACCTCTTTGCCGGAAACTACAGCTTCTGGTACGAGAGTTCTCAGCTGGCTCTCCGTCAGGCTCAGAATGCCAAGGCTAAGGCCGAGGAGAAGAAGAAGGAGCTTGAGGAGTTCATCCGCCGATTCTCTGCCAACGTTGCAAAGAGTAAGCAGACTACTAGCCGCAAGAAGATGCTCGAGAAGCTTAACGTTGAGGAGATTAAGCCATCGAGCCGTAAGTATCCGGGCATTATCTTCCAGATGGACCGCGAGCCGGGCAACCAGATTCTTGAGGTTAGCGGCTTGAAGTCGGTTACTGAGGATGGAACAGTTTTGTTCGACAATGTGAACTTCCAGGTTGAGAAGAACGATAAGATTGTGTTCCTGAGCCGTAACCCGAAGGCTATGACTTCGTTGTTCCAGATTATCAACGGCGAGGAGAAGGCTGCTGCTGGTTCATTCAACTGGGGTGTTACTATAACAACCGCATATCTTCCTGTAGATAATACAAGATACTTCAACTCAACCCTTAACCTTGTTGACTGGCTTAGCCAGTATGGCGAGGGCAACGAGGTTACCATGAAGGGATTCCTTGGCAGAATGCTGTTCAGCGGCGAGGAGATTCTGAAAGAGGTTAACGTGCTTTCGGGAGGTGAGAAGATGCGTTGTATGATTGCCCGTATGCAGTTGAAGAATGCCAACTGTCTGATTCTTGATACTCCAACCAACCACCTCGACCTTGAGAGTATTCAGGCATTTAACAACAACCTGAAGTTGTATAAGGGTAACGTGCTGTTCTCGAGCCACGACCACGAGTTTATCCAGACCGTTGCAAACCGTATCATCGAGCTTACTCCAAACGGTATCATCGACAAGATGATGGATTACGATGACTACATTACCGACGAACACATCAAGGAACTTCGTGCCAAGATGTACGGCGATACAGAAAACTAACCGATTATTCGGGTATCAATATAAAGCGCAATTCCTATTGGTCTTGCGCTTTTTTTGTGTTCGTTTTGCCAAGCCATAGTCCGAGGGCAAAGCCGAAAATCTTGTCGTCGAGCATAAAATGGGCGTGCTTGTCTTTGCTGTTGTTGGTGTAGCCTATAGGAAAGCAGATGCCGTACATCTCGCCATGAGTATTTGATATGTAGAAGTACATATCGTTTGAATCGTAATGCTCTTGGCATTTGCAGTTCTGCACCTGCTTGTGGTTGAACACGATTGGCGTATTGAAAACCTCGTCGCATCTTGGGTCGGCAAGCGATTCTTCGGTATGCTTGTATGCGCCGATAGAGTCGGCTGAAGGTACAAACGTGTGTAGCGCGTAGCCTTCTTTTGACTTTGCCACAACTATAAAGTCATATCCGATGCCAAACATCATGAACGGCTCGTGGTTTGCCGCCTTTGCCGATAGTTCGAGTCTTTTCTGATATTGCCAATTATGTGACACAACCCTGTCTATGCCTTGCGAAAATAGGGTTGTGCCTTTGGTAATCTTGCCTTTTGCCGAGAGGCTTTGCGAGCAGACTGCAAGCGATAGTAAGAATGTTAATATTATACCCTTCATTTTTTAACTGTAACAACTGTAACTGTAACGCTTTTATGTTTGTGATGATTTTCTTAATCCTTGTTTTGTAAATTGTAGGCAGGAAAAAGAAGCGAGGCAACTTGCTGAAAGTCGCCTCGCCTTTATATGTGGTTGATAGTCTTTTGCTTATGTTAGCGAGGCTATGGTTTTATCGGACAACAATAGATTTAAATAATAAACTATTTATTTCTCTTTCTTGAAACTCTCTTCTATGAATTTCTTATAGCCATCGCCTTCACTTTGGTATAGCTTCAACAGTTTGTCAAGATTCTTGTTTTTGCCGAGGATATCTTTGTTTGCTGCATACAATTTTACCACTTCGGTTATTCCGCTTGAAAAAGTTTCTTTATTCCATTTCTTTTGATGTGAAGTCAGGGCATAGTAAGAACAGCCTGCTATATAAGCTAAAAGATAATCGGCATTAGTCATGGTCAAATCCATAGCCTGCTTTCCTATTGTTATATTCACATCAGGTGAAGCCTGTGTCCATGTAATGATATATTTCTTTACATTAGGCATATCCTTTGAATCTAATGTGTGTGTCATAAAGAACTTGCAGGCAGCCATAGCGTCAATATTATGTTGATGTGCAACCTCTGCAGTCTTGAACTCCACAGGGTCAGGAACATATCCATATTTCAAATCATCCTTGAACACATCAAGTTTACCGATAGTTTTCCACAAGCGTTCCTCCTCACCCTTATGAGCTGTAAGCCAGTCGGTATTAGATTTATACTGCACCTTGGCATTTTTCATAGCCACATGAAAGAAACATTCCAATAGATTCTGACGCTTCAACTCCGAGAAGAATGGCATGATACCATCATCTGTCAGGTCGTAAGCATACGAGAATGGGACAGGAGTGCCAAGGGTGTCACGGCATAAAGCAGGAATTACGGTAGTAAATATGTCGTATAGCTTACCATACTTAGAAGGTTCAGACTTTAGCACCTCCTTTACTTTGTTCAGAGCAAGAGTGGTTAACGGTTCAGAATTAGGGGCAAGATTCTTGTTTTCCCATTCGTTTAATGCCGTTTCAAGGACTTTCACCTTTTCGCCAACCAACAGGGCGTTTATACCGAAGCATGCTATTGCTTTATAATATACACCTTCGTCAGCTAAAGTGCGTCCGTAAATAAGGTAACTGCCTTGATGGTTAGGCTTACATTCAATCGAATTATCCAGATGATGGTAGATTTGCAGAATTCTGTTTCCTATCTTTGCCTTATCTTCATCTTTTAGATTATAGAGAGTTAGAGCCTTGTTGTAGTTTATAAGTTGAATGCCTGCGACATCAGAAGGAGAAACATATTCCAAAGCCTTATCAAACGCCTCCAAAGCCTGCATAGCCTTGCCATCATAATCTAAGAGATTTGCATATAACATATAAGGCATAGAAAGAGCATCACCGGTTTTTCCTTGCTTAAACAGATTTTCCAGCTGTTCCTTAGCCTCGGCCTTATTTCCCATGGCTGTGAGACTATATGCCTTCTCGTATGTTAGTATTGCGTCGTAGGGAAGTATCTTCAAAGCTTCATCATACTTCTTGATAGCCTCTTCAAACTTACCTTGATCATGAAGAGTCATGCCTTCCTTACGCAAGGCACTTGCCTTTTGTGTTTTCTCATCCGTCTGTCCGTAGGCAAACGAAATGGTGAATAACATAACCAACAAAAGCATACACTTAGCCTTCCAAAGTGAAGGAATAAAAGATAGCGTTTTAAGTGATTTTTTCATTTTTTTGACTGTTTTTGTTGCAAAGATAATATATTGTGTAGGTAAAATCGAAAATAGGTAATAAATTTAATAAATATTAACTTTTGAAACTAAAAGAGGGGCGATTAGATAATAAATCGTCCCTCTTGTTTTATGTTATTCTGTTTGTTTTATTACCAAGCGAACAACTTTGGATAGCCAGTCATAATCTCGTTAACCTGAGCACGAACCTTAGCGATTACTGCCTCGTCTTCTGGAGCGTTGAGGACAGTCTCGATCATGCTTGCAATCTCGACCATGAGGTCTTCCTTGGCACCACGGGTTGTGATGGCTGGAGTTCCGAGACGGATACCTGAAGTCTGGAATGCAGAACGGCTGTCGAATGGAACCATGTTCTTGTTAGCTGTAATGTCGGCAGCAACAAGAGCCTTCTCTGCAACCTTACCAGTCAAATCTGGGTACTTAGAACGAAGGTCTACGAGCATAGAGTGGTTGTCAGTACCGCCAGATACGATATTGAAGCCTCTCTCCATAAGAGCGTTAGCAAGAACAGAAGCGTTCTTCTTTACCTGCTCCTGATAAACCTTGAACGATGGGTCGAGAGCCTCGCCGAAGGCAACAGCCTTGGCTGCGATAACGTGCTCAAGCGGACCGCCCTGCTGACCTGGGAATACGGCTGAGTTGAGGAGCTGGCTCATCATCTTAACCTCGCCCTTTGGAGTCTTCAAGCCCCAAGGGTTCTCGAAGTCCTTGCCAAGAAGGATGATACCGCCACGAGGACCGCGAAGAGTCTTGTGAGTAGTAGATGTTACGATGTGAGCATACTTAACAGGATTGTCGAGCAAGCCAGCTGCGATAAGACCAGCAGGGTGAGCCATGTCAATCATAAGAAGTGCGCCAACCTCGTCGGCAATAGCGCGCATACGCTTGTAGTCCCACTCACGGCTGTAAGCAGAGCCACCGCCGATGATGAGCTTTGGCTTGTGCTCCTTAGCGAGCTTCTCCATATTGTCGTAGTCAACGCGGCCAGTCTCCTTGTTAAGGTCGTAGCCGATAGCGTTGTATAGGATACCTGAAGTATTTACGGCAGAACCGTGAGAAAGGTGGCCACCGTGGTCGAGGTTAAGACCCATGAATGTGTCGCCCGGTTTCAGGACAGTAAGCAGAACGGCTGCGTTAGCCTGTGCTCCTGAGTGTGGCTGTACGTTTGCATATTCTGCGCCGAACAGCTGCTTTACGCGCTCAATTGCAAGTGTCTCGCTCTCGTCTACTACCTGACAACCTCCGTAGTAGCGCTTGCCCGGGTAACCCTCTGCATACTTGTTTGTAAGAACAGAGCCCATGGCTTCCATAACTTGGTCGCTTACAAAGTTTTCTGATGCAATCAGCTCGATACCCTTAAGCTGACGCTGCTTTTCTCTCGCGATGATGTCGAAAATGACTTCGTCTCTTTTCATTTTGTTGTTTTATAATTAGTTGTAATTTCTAAAATTCGCGTACAAAATTAGTTATAATTTGTGGTTTCGCCAACATATTTAAAGTAAAATGTGTTTTTATCTTACATATATTTGCAAAACCGCCCTTATTTCCTTTTGTTTTTCTGGACGCTCCACCCAAATTTGCCTATTTTGCCGCCAAGCTTGTAGTAGCCTCCGTGAAGGTAGACGAGAGGGTTGCTCAGCGCCAAGTCCCAATGCTGGGCGGCGTCCATGTACTTCTCGTCGGCCTTGATGTTAACCACGTCGGCTATGAACATATCGTGCGAGCCGAGACGCATAATCTCCTTTACCTTACATTCTATGCACAGCGGCGATTCTTCGATGTACGGGGCGCGTACAACCTTGCTCTTGCCAAGCGTCAGCCCCATCTCGCGAAACTTGTCGTAGTCCTTGCCCGAGCGTACTCCGCACCAGTCGGTAGCCCTTGCCATATCCTCGGTTGTGAGGTTTATTACGAACTCCATATTCTTCTTGATGATGGGGTAGGAATGCCGTTCGGGGCGAACTGATATGTAACACATGGCAGGGTTGGTGCATATTGTGCCAGCCCATGCTATGGTTATGGCGTTGTACTCGTCGGGAGTGCTTCCGCAGGTTACGAGAAGTGCCGGCAGAGGGTAGATGAGCGTGCCCGGCTTCCAGTCCTGCTTCATTACTTAAGTTTGATGCTGCGGAGGTCGAACGCCTTTTCGCAATATTTGCACTTAAGGATTCCGTTTGCCTTGTCTATGACATTGAAGACTGTAGGCATAGGCTCGTTGTTGGTTATGCACTTAGGGTTTCCGCACTTTATGATGTTGTGGATTTCCTCGGGCATTGAAGCCGTCTTCTTCTCGGTAACCTCGTAGTTCTTGATGATGTTCAGGACCACGTTAGGCGCAACGAGCGACAGGCGGTTTATCTCCTCGTCGGTAAAGAACTTGCCGGCAACCTTGATAAGGCTTTTCTTGCCCATCTTCTTGCTGGCAAGATTGAAGCCGATGGTTACGGCGTTTTCCATCTTGTCGAGCCCCAGAAGGCTTACGATGGTAAATAGTTTTTCGGAAGGTATGTGGTCGATGACTGTTCCGTTTTCGATGGCAGCCACTTCTAATTCTTTCTTCATTTTGCTGAATGTTTTAAAAGGGTTATCCAATAATAGTCTTGTCGTTCTTTACGTCGTCGAGTGTTATGCCCAGCGCGTCGCAGATGAGAGCCTCGCGTGCAAACAAGCCGTTGCGTGCCTGCTGGAAGTAGTATGCGTGAGGCGTTGTGTCTACGTCCTGTGCAATCTCGTTTACGCGTGGTAGCGGATGCAGAATCTTCATGTTAGGGCGAGCCTTTCCGAGCATATCAGCCTTGAGAATGTAGGCATCCTTTACGCGCTCGTATTCCATGAGGTCGCTGAAGCGTTCTTTCTGGACTCGCGTCATGTACAGGATATCGGCATCGGCAATAGTGTCTTCGTTAAAGTCCTGATGCTCTATGTACTTTATGCCGTGTGCGTTGCAGTATTCCTTGTATTCATCGGGCATACGCAGTTCGTTTGGCGCGATGAAGTGGAATGTAGGGTTGAAGTGTCGCATAGCCATAAGGAGCGAGTGGACGGTGCGTCCGTATTTGAGGTCGCCAACCATGTAGATGTTAAGGTTGTCGAGTGTTTTCTGCGTGTCGTATATAGTGTAGAGGTCGAGCATGGTTTGTGAGGGATGCTGGTTGGCTCCGTCGCCTGCGTTGATGATTGGCACCGGTGCTACCTCGCTTGCGTATCTGGCTGCTCCCTCAAGATAGTGTCTCATGCATATTACATCGGCATAGTTGCTCACCATCATGATGGTGTCTTTCAGCGTTTCGCCCTTTGTGCCGCTTGTTATCTTAGGGTCGGCAAAGCCAATTACCTTTGCGCCCAGACGGTTGGCGGCGGTTTCGAAGCTCAGACGTGTGCGTGTTGAAGGTTCGAAGAACAATGTTGCCACCACCTTGCCCTTGAGCAGTTCGCGGTTGGGATGCATTTCAAACTCGTGCGCCATGTTGAGCAGATACATAATCTTTTCTCTTGTATGGTTTGCAATGGTTACCAAACTTCTATTTTCCATCACTTGTATAGTTATTGTTATTATCTGTTGATTCTAATTTTTTGAGAGCCCTGTCGAACATTATCTCCTTTATCGAGTGGTTTGGGGTTACCACGTTAAGGTCAACGTTGCCCTTTATTCCCATTTTGCTGCCGTCGCTCTTGTGCTGCCATATCAGATAGTCGGCTGTGTCCTTGAGTACCGGCATCTGGTCGCAGTAGCGTGCAATCATCAGTTTGTAGTTAGGAAAATGACCTTGTATGCAGTCGTGGTAGAAAGCCCACAGGGTGTAGATTATCGGTTTTCTGCCGTAGGCTACCTCGAGCGAGTCCATGAAAATCTGCAGGCTGTCTCTGAATTCCTGCGGCTTGAGGTTGTTGCGTGTTTCCACGTCGACGATAGGCACGATGTCGATGTCGGTTGGCGCAACCATCGAGCGGAAGTTGCGGAACTGGAGCACGGGCGAAACCGTTGGTATGAAGTAGTGGTAGCTGCCCGTGATGAAGCCCACGCGATGCGCGTTCATCATGTTGTAGTGGTACATCTCGTCGCGTATGTCGGTGCCCTCGCTTGCCTTTATGTAAACGAAGCCGATGTCGAGGTCGTTGGCAAGTTCGTCCCAGTCTATCACTCCCTGATAGTGCGACAGGTCGATGCCGTTGTTCATGTTGTGTGTAGCCGAAGCCGGCACTTGTTTGTTGCTGCCTTTGCATGCCGCCATGGCGATGATGACGGCTGCCGCCAGTAGTGCGTATAGTGGTTTTCTCAGAGTCATTACTGCTCCACTTTCTTCATGTTAAATTCTGTAATCTTTCCGTTGGTGTCGATGCGGGCAATAACCGTGAACTTCTTCTCGCCCGACTTGTTGCGGTCGGTGCTCTCTTTTTTCTGTGTGAGTGTGAAGTTGGTGTAGTACCCACATTCTTCCTTGCCCTCGACAAACTGCTTTGTGATGATGAAGCCGTTCATGTCGTACGACAGTTTGCTTACATCGGATGTGTTTA
>JBGUGY010000216.1:0-6725 GCA_045111775.1 Bacteroidaceae bacterium
AAGGCAATGTGAACATTCCGTTGTCTATTAAAGGCATAAATTTCTCTGTCTTTCTGCGCGAGGATACAGAGAAGGAGAACACCATCAGAGTGTCGCTCCGCTCGCTTGGCGACATTAAGTGTAACGAGATTTCTGCTGCATGCTTTAACGGCGGAGGACACGCCAGAGCATCGGGCGGCGAACTTCATTGTTCGATGGTAGAGGCTGTTGAAGTTTTCAACAAGGCACTCATCAAGTTCGAGGACATGCTGAAGGCAAAATAACCGTCTTTTTCTGCCTCAAAAACGAGATTCTGAAAATCCCGACGATACGATGGCTTTTTGTGCTATCGCACTTTTTCGGGCTGTGCGCGTTAATTAGCGTTGCAGAATTTTGTCTTTTTCGATGAGTTTATTATTTTTGCAACGATTTTATTCAAAAATAATGCGAAAAAAAAGTTTTTTATACCTAATCCTACTATTTGGAAATTTAATGTTCACGGCATGTAACGATGTTGTGAGCTATGCCGACTTAAAGGAAAAAGAAAAGGATGCGATAAATTCCTTTCTTGTGTCGAACAATTTTGTCGAAGGACCTATAAACGTTATCAGCCAGGCTGAGTTTATAGCCAAGGATTCGACAACCGATGTCAGCAAAAACGAGTTTGTGCTCCTCGGAAGTACAGGTGTCTACATGCAGATTGTACGAAAAGGAGAGGGCGTTAAGATGAAGAGCGGCGATTCTAAAACCGTTCTAGCACGCTTTCTGGAATACAACATCCAGTCGGGAGATACAATTCTGACAAACCGTTTCAGCGCATCTAATGTAGACAAGTTCACCGTTTCTCTTTCGGGAACTACGTTTACAGGTTCGTTCATATCTGGATATATGTACAGCTATTATTCATCGTCGTACGGAACGTCTGTTCCAACGGCGTGGATGATTCCGCTGAGCTATATAAACCTTGGAAGAAATACAGCTAACTTGGCGGAAGTTCGCCTTATAGTACCTCACGATCAGGGCACGCAGGCTGCATCGCAGAGTGTGTACCCTACATATTATGAAATATCTTACGAAGCAGGATTATGACACTAATCAAATCAATTTCGGGCATTCGCGGAACAATCGGCGGTGCCGCAGGAGAAGGATTGAACCCTCTTGACATCGTAAAATTTACTTCGGCGTATGCAACTCTTATACGCAAGACAAGTAAGGTTCAGTCGGGAAAAATCGTAGTAGGCCGAGATGCTCGTATCTCTGGCGAGATGGTAAAGAACGTTGTTTGCGGAACCCTCATGGGAATGGGATTCGATGTTGTTAACATCGGTCTTGCAACAACTCCAACCACCGAATTGGCTGTAACAATGCTTGGTGCCGATGGCGGTATCATTCTCACAGCAAGTCACAACCCACGTCAGTGGAATGCCCTCAAACTGCTCAACGAGCACGGCGAGTTCCTTAACAAGCAGGAAGGCGAGGAAGTTCTTCGCATTGCCGAGGCTGAGGAGTTTGCGTTTGCCGATGTTGACCATCTTGGCAAATATACCGAGGACAATACAATGGACCAGAAGCACATCGACAGCGTTCTCGCTTTGAAACTTGTTGATGTAGAAGCCATCAGAAAGGCAAACTTCAAGGTGGCTATAGATACAGTAAACAGCGTTGGAGGAATCATTCTTCCAAAACTGTTGAAGCAGTTGGGCGTCGAGACCGTAACAGGTCTTTATACTGAAGCAACTGGTGATTTTCAGCATAACCCAGAGCCGTTGGAGAAGAATCTTTCGGACATCATGAATCTGATGAAGAAAGGCGAGCACGATGTGGCTTTCGTTGTTGACCCAGATGTCGACAGACTCGCATTTATCTGCGAAGACGGAACAATGTACGGCGAAGAGTACACTCTTGTAACCGTTGCAGACTACGTTCTTCAGCACACTCCGGGAAATACTGTCAGCAACCTCAGTTCAACACGCGCTTTGCGAGACGTTACACGTCAGTACGGCTGCGAATACAATGCTGCTGCCGTTGGCGAGGTTAACGTAACAACAAAGATGAAAGAAACAAACGCAGTCATCGGCGGCGAAGGAAATGGCGGAGTTATCTATCCTGAAAGCCATTACGGACGCGATGCCCTCGTTGGAATCGCTTTGTTCCTCAGCCACTTGGCACACAAGAAGATGAAGGTTAGCGAACTTCGTGCAACCTATCCTCCATATTTCATTGCCAAGAACCGCATCGACCTGACTCCTGACACCGATGTAGACGCTATACTCGAGAAGGTTAAGAACCTTTACAAAGACGAGGAGGTTAATGACATCGACGGAGTTAAGATTGACTTTGCCGACAAGTGGGTTCACTTGCGCAAGAGCAATACCGAGCCGATTATCCGTGTCTATTCAGAGGCTTCTACAATGGAGGCAGCCGATGAATTGGGCAAGAAGATTATGGATATAGTTTATTCAATGACAAAATAATAATGATTTTTAGACTTAAACCTTTTTTCGGAGCACTTCTGATGCTCTGTGCTGTTGCTTTTACAAGTTGTCATAATGATGAGGGATGGGATTGCCCTTATAAGATAAAGGTAACCATGCCTGTGTACGAAAATGCAGCATCAAGCGATCCGACAATCCTTTCGGGCACTTTGAGTGGCGGAGAACAGGTGTGTGTGCTCGACCTTACAACGTCCATAAACCGCTCAATCCTAACAAACGACGGAAACGGCGAGTTCTCGGGCAGAGTGTACGGCGGTCACGAAAACGACCGCATGGCTGTGTTCTATCCTGCATCGGCAGTGAATGCTTATACAAGCGACACGCTTACGCAGACACTCAGCGCAATGGGACAGCTTGGAACGGCTAAGGACTTGCACAAATATATGTATGCGTGGGCAAAAGATACGCTCAACGTGACATATACAGAGCAGACTGTTTACTCGGCTCGCAAACTTGGAGCAATTACCGGTGTAGTTAAATGGATGTTCACAACTGATGGCGTTACGCCGATAAAGGACATCGTGAGCGTTGTTGCATCGTCAGAAATCGGAACGATGTACTCAAAGAGAGTGTTCCGCATGAGCACAGGTGGCTATTCAAGTTCAACCGAAGGAAGTGTTTCGATGACAAATGCCGATGGAGTTACAGGAACAATCTACATGTCGATGTTCCCTGCCACATTCGTCCAGCTTCACTTTACGGTGATAACGAAGAATGGCGACAGATACGAGGCTATTCAGCCTGAAGTAACGACTTACGAGGCAGGAAAGGTTTATGATACGGAAGTCTTCACTTGTCAGCCGATAGCAAAGGCAAAGGTGGGCGACTATTATTACAGCGATGGTTCAACAAGTTCTGTTCTGAATGCCGACCGTACTTGCGTGGGCATCGTATATGCGCTTACAAACGCAAATGGCGAGATTGACCAGAATCTTACAGAGTCTTCATCGGGCTGTGTGGTTGCCATAAAGGATTTGAACAATTCTACCCTTTACCGTTGGAGTGCGAAGGTTGAGAATACATCAATTGCCGACTATACAACTGTAGACGGAACAAAGAACACTGCGTTCTTGCCATTCTACAAAGGTCAGGCTGGTGTTTATTATTCGACAGAGAATAACATTGACATTTCAGATGCAAGCAACATTGCTTCTTGGCCAAAGCAGGGTTGTATCTCGGATTTTGCAGGCGATGACCATGCACAGTATTTCACAAGCAGCACATACTATGCTGCTGGATACAACAGCCGTAACGGCGGACTTGCTTCGCTCGACTGGTATCTGCCAAGTATGGGCGAGTTGCTGATGGTTTATCTTCAGGAGAAGAACGGAGTCATCAGCCATGCCAAGCAGTCGCCATACATCAATCTGAGCGACCAGTCATATTGGTCGTCATCAGAATACGATGACAGTTATGCATGGGCATTCTCTTGCACAAGTGCGAACATCTTTGTTTGCTACAAGACCGGAACACACTGCGTGCGTCCAGTTCTGAAATTCTAAGAAAAAAAGTATAATTTTTGCCACTTTAATGGCTGGAATTTATATTCACATACCGTTCTGTCAGCGTCGTTGCATCTATTGCGATTTCTATTCAACGACCGATGCTGACAGGACGGTTTCTTATGTCTGTGCGCTAAAGAAAGAACTTCTTCTGCGGAAGGATTATCTGCATGGCGAACGTATTGAAACTATCTATTTTGGCGGTGGAACGCCGTCGCAACTATCTGTCTCTCAGTTGGCAGAGATTCTCGACTGCATCTATTCGATTTTTGAAGTCAGCAAGAATGCCGAGGTTACGGTAGAGTGTAATCCCGATGATTTGAGCGAAGAATATGTTAGCGGACTGCGCAGTCTTGCGTTTAATCGAGTGAGCATGGGCGTTCAGAGTTTTATTGACGAGCATCTTTCGCGACTTCGCCGCCGGCATACAGCCGCACAGGCTGTCGAGGCTGTAAGACGTTTGCAGAAATCAGGAATCGCAAACATCAGCATCGACTTGATTTACGGACTTCCGGGCGAGACTCTTCTGGAATGGAAGAATGATTTGGACGCGGCTTTCTCGCTCGATGTTCCGCATCTTTCGGCTTATCATTTGATGTACGAGGAAGGAACGCCGCTCTACAAACTTTATCAGCAGCACAAGGTTAGCGAGGTGGCCGAGGATTTGAGTGTGGCGATGTTCGAAACGCTTATCGACAAGAGCGCGGCGGCTGGCTACGAGCATTACGAGATAAGTAATTTCTGCTATTCTGATATGTATTCGCGGCACAACAGCAGTTATTGGCACGGTGTGCCTTATCTAGGGTGCGGAGCGTCGGCTCACAGTTTCGACGGAGCGTCGCGCCAGTGGAATGTGGCTTCTCTCTCGGAATATATAGAAGGCGTTGAGGCAGGAAAGTTGAATTGTGAGGTCGAGGAACTCGACATCTATACTCGTTACAACGATTTTGTTATGACGGCTTTGCGCACAAGCATTGGCTTGTCTGTTGCCCAGATGCGTTTGCAGTTCGGCGCGGAACTTTCTGACTATTGCATGAAGATGGCGCGGACATCGCTCTCGAACGGCTTGCTCGAGATTGTCGAGCGAGACGGCGACCGTTATCTGAAGCTGACTCGGAAGGGCATTTTTGTGAGCGATGATGTTATGAGCGACCTCATGTGGGTGTAAAAAAGAAGTGTGATGACGTTTCCGTCACCACACATCGCATTGCTTTCTTTCAGTATCTTCTGTCGGTTGCTCGTCAATTTTCTCTCCGTTAACCTTGCAGTTTACAAACTTGCAATCCTTCGTCTTGAAAAGATAATGGGCGTGCCCAGCCTTTTCAACTTCAAGATTCTCGACCTTGATATTTCTTATCGGTTCGGCATCGTTGCCGTCGTAATAGATGGCGTATGCGTCGGCTTTTCCGGCTTTGACGTTGCTTATGCTGAAGTCCGAATACCGCGCAGGGAAATTTCCGCCGCGATAGCCGAAATAGTTCGTCTCGAATCGCAGAACGGCTCCGGCAGCCGATTTTATGCTGATTGAATCGACGAACACATTCTCGATGAATCCGCCGCGGTCGAGGTTCGATTTGAATAGAAGAGCGTTCTTTACGTTGCCTATTTCGATGTTGCTCATGAAAACGTTTCTCACGCCGCCCGACATCTCCGAGCCGATGCACAATCCGTTGCACTCGCTGAAGAATTTGCAGTTTCTGATAACAATCATTTCTGATGGTCGGGCAACACGCCGGCCGTCGGCATCGCGTCCCGATTTTATGGCGATGGCATCGTCGCCCGTGCGGAACGTGCAGTTTTCGACCAGAACGCGTTTACTCGATTCTGGGTCACATCCGTCGTTGTTTGGAAAATGCGAGTCGATGGTCACGTTTCTCACCGTAACATCCTCGCAATAAAGCGGATGGATGCACCAAAACGGACTGTTCTTCAGTGTGATGCCATCAATCAGAATCTGTGAGCACGAATTGAACTCGATGGCGCACGGACGCAGATGCGTATTCTTTCCGAATACTCGCTTTTCTACCGCCACAAGGTCGTCGCCCATCTGTCTTAGCCTGTCAACATCGGCTTTTTCGGGCGTTTCTCCGTGTGTTCCGTGAATGTTCTCCTTAAAATCTTTCGTATCCATAGGCATTCCCCAGCGCGCCATCTCGCCTCCGTTGGCATCGATAATGGCATTTCCTTCGCCGGTTATGGCGATATTTTTCTGATTGTAAGCCCTAATCATCGACGAACGGTTGTAGACTTCCGTGCCTTCCCATCGCGAAAGCACGGCTGGCAGATAATCATCGGGCTTCGGACTGAAAACGATTTTTGCTCCGTCTTTCAGATGAAGTCTCACACCCGATTTCAGCTCGATGCTTCCTTTTATGTTGTATGTTCCTTGCTGAACTACGATTGTTCCGCCGCCGCTTTTACTGCAATCGTCAATCATTTTTTGCAGAACTTTTCTCGAAGCGTTTTGCGGCAGATTGATGGTCTTGTCGGCAATCTTCGGAGTGCTGATGCTTGCCGCAATTAGTTCCTGCCGGCGTTTGGTTGGGACATCTTTCAGTCGGACACGTTCTGCACAGAGCGTAGGCACAACTTTGTTTATCGTTCCGTCGGAATTATAGCTGAGTTTGTCGTAGCAGACAGAGCGGCGTACTCCGCAGTGAAAGCCGTTGTGCAGATATTTGCTGATGTCGGCCGTGTGGTAGAAAAGATAATCCTCGCCTTTGTAATTTACGATGGAATGGTGATTCGT
>JBGUGY010000217.1:0-6656 GCA_045111775.1 Bacteroidaceae bacterium
TCGCCTTGGCATTGCTCGAACTTGACGATGTGTTTCCGCCCCAGCCAAACTGCGAAGAATTGCTTGTGCCGTATGCCGAGCCGGTTGTGACTATTGTCATCTCCGGACCGCTGCCATCTTCTGTGCCATATACCGATGTACCGTCAACATTGATGCCCTTTCCTGCTTGTCCAGAACTCTTCATGCTGAATGTTCCGCCAGAGATGTTGAGGTTTCCGTCGCAGTTGATGCACGCCGCCGTGCTCACTTCAGAAGAACTTTCTTTATAAACTCCGCCCGATGTCGTGAGCGTGAATGTTCCACCTGAAATATTAACCTGACCGTCGCTCTTTATGCACTTTGAGCCTGCACCGCTTGCCGATGCCACGAGCGTTCCACCAGTCTGACGGAAGTTTCCGGCTGTAGAGATGCAGTGACCTTTGTCGCCTGTCGTAGTAACATCAACTTTTCCGCCAGTTATGCAGACGTTACCTTCCTCAGCCTGAAGTCCTTCGCCAACCGATTTCGTTGTCCACGAGCCATCGGTAATGATGACGTAACTGTTTGTATGAACGGCATCGCTCGCAGCTTTCGTAACATTAACCGTTCCGCCCATGCCGATGACATAATCGTCACTACAGATGGCATGTTTACAGTTTCCGGCAACGTTAAGAACGCCACTTCCGCAGAAGACAAGCTGGCCTTCGGCAAAGATTGCACCCTTCTGGTCTTCCTCGCTGCTTGCGTAGGTCGAAGCATCGCTCAGCGTGTTTGTCGTTCCGCTTTCGGTATAGATGAAGGCGCGCTTATGGCTCTGCAAATTGAGCGCAGGACCATCTGGAGAAGCCAGTTTTACACCATTGAGCGAGACTTTGTAGAGTTTGTCGCTGTACAATTTGAACGAGCCAGTGCCCTCGCCGCTGAGTTCGTAGCAAACGTCATTGTCGGCATTCGATGTCAGCACGACCTTACCCGATGTATTGTCGGTTATAAATACGTTGTCCGGAAGATTCTCAACCACGGCAGAAGCACCGTTCCATGTTATTTTTACAATTTTCGTGAACGACTGGTTTGCTATATTGTCGCCATCGGATGGGGCAATAACTTCCTCTCCAACCGTCTTGTTTCCGTCCGAATCACTGCTTGACGAAGAGGTCTTTTCTTGCTCCTCTTCGATTTCCTTGAGTCTGTTTTCCGTTATGTCGTCGGTCTTGTTACAAGCCACGACAATTGCCATCAGCATTGCTGATGCAGCAACTCTAAATGCTTTCATTTCTTATGATTTTAGAATTTAAGTGAATATCCAACGCCCAGAATGTTCGAGTTCAAATCGTCGTCCATATCGCGCTGGAACCGATAATAAAGTTCAAGCCTGTTCTTCTTGTCAATTTTATATTCTGAGCCGATGGTCAATCGGTATTTCTCGGCACTGAAGCCATCAGTCAGATTGTTATACAACTCGGCAGACGCGTACGGAACGAATGCGCACTTCTTCCTACTGTATTCGACCTTGAAACGCGAACGCAGCTGGCATTTTTCGCCCGAGATATCCTTGCTGTCGATGCTCGTCTCAGACTTTTTCAGTCCGTCGGATGCCGACGTTCCGTCGTACACATTCTTCACCTTGACATATTGCAGCGAATCGCCCGTACGGAATGTATACTGAACTCTTTCGCGAAGCGAAAAAACGAAGTGACCAACCTTATACGAGCCTGTGAGATACGCGCCAAAGCGATGCGATGTCTGCCAGTACGACGGATAGTATTTCGTTGTTTCCTTGTAGTTTCCCTTGTCGGTGAAACCAGTAGAGAACTTCTCGTCGGCAAGCGTGTGGCGATACAAAAGGTTGTAATCGCCACCCACTTTCAGATATTTGTTCAGCTTGTACGATGTGAAGAGCGCGCCCGACCATCGGCTCACCGCCGACACGTTGTCGCAGGTTCGCATCTCGCCCTCGAAGCCAGCATCCCACTTCTTGCTAATCTGTTTAGACAGATTTATGTTCGTCCAGATGCCGAAATCGCTCTGCCCCGTCTGAGCAAAAAGGGTGCACGGCATCAGTGCCATAATGATTATGGCATTCCAGAATCGTCTATGTATCATAAGATTAGCAGTCTTTAGGCATACGAGCCAGACAATTTACGGAGTTGATGTCGCTGGCTTCTTCGTAATAAACTTTTATGATGGCACTGTCTTTCAGAAAATCGACCGAACCTACTTCAATCTTCTGAACCTTAACGCCAAGGCGACGCTGAAGGTCGTCGTACAGTTCAGCTTCACGCTCAGGAGTAATAAGCTCGATACGATCGTACTGAACCAGCTTGCAAGTCATGTGCTTGAAGGTTCTGTTGCTCTCGCACAGCCAGATGCACATAACAAACAGCACGTCGGCAGCAAACAGTTCGAGCCAACTGATGCCCGTTGCAATGGCATTTATAGCCGAAATAGCAATTACAATGAACAGATAAGTCATCTCTCTGATGGGCACCGACTCGGTTCGGTAACGAATTATCCCGAATACGGCAAACAGTCCTAAGGCAACCCCCACTCTCAGTTTCACTCCTCCCATGAAGAACATAAGAAGGAAAATTGATACGCCTATCAGCATGAAAGTGAAATGAAAATCGCGTCGCTTACACTTTGGATAATAAAGGCAGTGCACCACGACACCAACACAAAATAAATTTAGAAAAAACCTTAGGAGAAGTTCCTCAAGCCCGGCAATGTCAAAAAGCGCCATATTCTCAAAAGCGCCAGTAGCAACCGCTACACTATCATTCAATTCATTCATCTTTTTGATTTAATTTTGTTAATCGTTCTTATTCTCGTTTTAAACCGGTTTTGCTTTAAATGTTCGTCCGTCACGGCTCTGCCGATGCAATATTTGCTGAATCCCATCGGCATGATTCTGAGGTCGTAGAGATACTTTCTTACTGGCGAATAGACATGACCGTCGCGCTTCAACTCGATGATAACGATGTCGCCCATCTCCTTGTGGCATCCGTTCTGAGAATTGTCGAACTGCAGGTTGAGGTCGATGGTGAGGCGTTCGGTCTTTGCATAGTTCACAAGCGTGATACGGTCAAAGTGGTTCATCAGTTTTGCAGAGATGTCTCCGATGCCGACATGTGCGTATTTTTTAACAAATTGTTCACACTCGTTCACATCGTTCCAGTGGTCGATGCCATCGACCTTGATTCTCTTCTTGTCGGTACGTCCTTTGTTATTCTTGTGCTTAACCTCGAGGAACGTGAGGTTGCTGTCTTCGTAAGTGCGCACTCGCACCTTAATTCGGTCGGCACGTCCGTTGTGATGATCCATATACATCGTATCGCCCACAGTATCAAAGTAGACCGTGCGATAAGGGCTTATTCTTTTGCCATTCAGTTCTTGCACGAAATAGCTGTCCCTAACCATCTTGAGCAGTCGCGCAAGTTGAGTTCGGTTGGCAACATACTTGTTGTCCAGTCTGTTCATCAACTTTATTCCCGACATCTGCTCAAGTGATATTGGCTTCAGTTCAGCCAATTCGTGTAAGAAATTCTGTGACATTATTATTGTATATTTTTTGATTTTACTTCTATGGTTATTATGCCCTTATAACGCACAAACCATCGCTAAAATTGTTTCCAATATACTAAAAAATTCTCAAAATTCGTTATTTTTCCGCATTTTTTCTTTCGAATGAATATTTCCCGGATTGATATACATCATTTTCGACATTCTTGACACACATTATCTTTTAAATATTTTACACTATACATTTGGAAAGTATCAAAAAAATCGATACATTTGCGTCCTATTATTCATGAACAATTAAATTCAACCTATAAAAATGATTGATGTAAAGGAATGTCTCAATGACGTGACAGAGAAAATGGATATGGCAATATTGTTCCTCGACGAGCAGCTTTCGCATATCCGCGCAGGTAAGGCAAACGTTAAGATTCTCGACGGAATCCGTGTTGACTCTTACGGACAGATGGTTCCGCTTAACGGCGTAGCATCAGTAACTACTCCAGACGCACGCACCATCGCTATCAAGCCATGGGACAAGTCTATGTTCAAGGTTATCGAGAAGGCTATCCTCGACAGCGAGGTGGGCATCACTCCCGAGAACAACGGCGAAATTATCCGCCTTGGCATACCTCCATTGACAGAGGAGCGACGCAAGTTGCTTGCCAAGCAGTGTGCAAAAGAGGCTGAGACTGCAAAGATAAGCGTACGCAATGCCCGCAGAGATGGTGTAGACAAGCTGAAGAAGGGCTTGAAAGACGGTCTTGCAGAGGACGTTGAAAAGGACGCTGAAGGCGACTTGCAGAAGATTCACGACAAGTTTATCAAGAAAATCGACGATATGCTTGCCGAGAAGAATAAGGAAATAATGACAGTATAGGCTTATTTTGAACGGTTTAGTCATAAGAAATACTGGAAGTTGGTACACCGTCTATACAGACGATGCCCAACTTATTGATTGCAAGATAAAAGGCAACTTCCGTCTTAAAGGCATACGCAGCACCAACCCCGTTGCCATTGGCGACCGGGTGGAGATTATCACGAACTCCGACGGAACTGCGTTCATAAGCAATATCGAAGACCGACGAAACTATATCGTCAGGAAGGCATCGAATCTCTCAAAACAGAGTCACATATTGGCATCGAACATAGATTGCTGTTTCTTGATAGTTACTGTTAACTATCCGGAAACAGCAACTACTTTTATCGACCGTTTCCTTGCATCTGCCGAGGCATACCGCATTCCGGTTGTGCTGGTTTTCAACAAGATAGACAGATACAACGAGGACGACCTCAGGTATCTCGACGGAATGATAAACCTCTACACCTCAATAGGATACGAATGCATGAAGGTGTCGGCTCTGAACGGCGACGGAATTGACGAACTCCGCCAGAAACTCGAAGGCAAAATCACCCTCTTCAGCGGAAACTCGGGCGTTGGCAAGAGCACGCTGATAAATGCCATCCTGCCCGACCTCAACGTAAAGACTGGCGACATTTCCGAATATCACAACAAGGGAATGCACACCACAACCTTCAGCGAGATGTTTGCAATCTCGGGCGGCGATTACCGCAAGGGAGCACTCATCGACACTCCGGGAATAAAGGGCTTCGGTACTTTCGACATGGAGAAGGAGGAGATTGGCGGCTACTTCAAGGAAATCTTCGCCATGAGCGAGAACTGCAAGTTCGGATGCCAGTGTACTCACACACACGAGCCGGGATGCGCCGTCCGCACAGCCGTAGAGCAGCATCTGATAAGCGAAAGCCGATATACATCGTATCTTTCGATGCTCGACGACAAAGAAGAGGGCAAATATCGCAGCGGATACTGATATGCTTAATCATATTCTTGCATCGTTCGCACGCTTTACCGCTCTGCCCTTCGGAAAACTGAAGGACATTCCGGCAGACAGCAAGGCAAAAGTTTTCGATTTCTGGAGTCTTGTCGGCTGGTTCACTGGCGGAAGTATGGCGATTGTCTACATTCTGGCAAGCCGGTTGGTTTCACATCCGTTGGCCCTAATGCTTGCCATCGCTGCACGAATCGCCATCACTGCCGGGCGCGAAGAGAAAGGGTTGAAAACGCTGTCAGCCAAAGCGGGCATAGACGGAAGTATCGTACTGATCGTCTACTTCTTGCTGATGTTCATAACGATGAAGGAACTGCCTTCTATCTGGCTTCCATGGCTAATGATTTCGGGAGATTGTCTTTCGAAATACTGCGCATCGTTCTCGGTAGATATTCTGAAACCAAACTCAGACGGCGCAGACAGATACGACAAGAAAAGCGTTGCAACCATAATTGCCGGCACTTTGTTCGGCTTCGCACCGCTGTTACTCACATTGCCCGAAATGTTCTGGATTGTAGGCTTCGCGCCCATCATCACTTCGACTTTGCTGCTCTGCATCATGAGCATGAGGCAACATCGGTTTTGCAACGGCGACGAGGGTGCAATATTTCTCACTAGCGAACTAACATTCTACATTGCTGCGCACAGCCTCATCTTTACGAACTCGCTTCAGCAGCATCTTTAAAATAAAAAACAATTAAAAAATAATGAATACATACTTTATTAGACATACATCTGTTGACGTGGCGCCGGGCGTGTGCTACGGCCGATCGGATGTTCCCCTCAGCGACACGTTCGAGGAGGAAGCCTCCCGTACTCTGGAGCAGATAAAAGACATTAAATTCGACAAGGTTTATACAAGTCCGCTGAGTCGTTCTGTTAAACTTGCGACTTATTGTGGCTTTCCAAAGGCAGAGCAAGAGCCTCGCATAATGGAACTGGACTTTGGCGACTGGGAAATGCAGAAATTCGACGACATCAAAGACCTTAATCTTGAAAAATGGTATAAAGACTACCTTGACATCAAGCCTGCGGGCGGCGAAAGCTATCAGGACATGGCAGCTCGCGTTGCAAGTTTTATAACCGAACTGCGTCAGCAACCATACGAGAATGTGGCAATATTCTGCCACGGCGGCACAATTCTCTGTGCCATGGTTTATGCCGGTCTGCTTAAGATGGAAGGAATGTTCGAACATATTCCGCCATTCGGAAGCGTGACAAAGATTGAACTTTAGAAAACAATATTCAAACAAGATATAAAAGCAAATCCTCTCATCACATTTCGGCGTTGAGAGGATTTTTATGTTT
>JBGUGY010000218.1:0-2521 GCA_045111775.1 Bacteroidaceae bacterium
AAACGCTTCTTTTGTGCTCGACATTAAAAAAGTGGATTACATCGAATAAAAATAGGAGAACAACTAAAAAAAATGTAACAAGTAAACTTTATATGAAAAAAATCAAACAATGTTTAATTGCATCCTTGTTCCTTATTCCGCAATTCGGGATGGCGCAAGGAAAAGTATGGACGCTCAACGACTGCATCAGTCACGCGCTTGAGCACAATATACAGATAAAGCAGAAAATGGTGTCTCAGCAGCAAGCCGAGGTCGACACGAAATCGAGCAAGGCAAGTCTGCTGCCAAGTGTATCGTTCGGCACAGACCACACCTTGAGTTACCGACCTTTCAGCGAAACAACGACTTCGCTCACCGGCGGAACGATGTCGCAGACATCCAACAAAACGCGCTACACCGGAAGTTACAGCATTAGCGCCAACTGGACTGTATGGGACGGCGGAAAGAACCGCAAGAACATAGAGTACTCAAAACTTTCGCAGGAAATAAGCCAGTACGATACTCAGCAGAGCATCAACGACATTCAGGAGCAGATTGCCAAAATCTACGTCCAGATTCTGTACGAACAGGAAGCCGTAAAGGTATGCCAGAGCACTCTCGACGTAGCAAAGGAACAGGAAGCCCGCGGAAAGGAACTAGTTGAGGCAGGAAAGATGTCGCGCAGCGAACTTGCACAGCTAACGGCAACGGTGGCAAACGATGAATACAGTCTTGTAAACGCACAGACGATGGTGCAGGACTACAAGATGCAGCTAAAGCAACTTCTTGAGATTAACGATGACATCGACATTACCATTCCTGAAATAAGCGACGAAAAGGCGATGGTTACGCTTCCTGCATATCAGGATGTGTACAACGCAGCCCTCGAACTTCGTCCCGAAATCAAGAGCAACCGTCTGAGCATCGACGCGGCAGACATGCAGATTTCGATGGCAAAGAGCGGCTATCAGCCATCGGTTTCGCTCATAGCAAACGTGGGCACAAGCACTGCCACAGGCACAGGAACAAACTGGAACACTCAGTTCAAGAACAACATTAACAACAACATCGGCGTATCAATCTCTATTCCGCTTTACGACCGCCGCCAGACAAAGAGCAGCGTTGAGAAGGCTCAACTGAGCAAGCAGAACAGCGAACTGAATCTGCAAAGCGCACAGCGACAGCTTCACAGCACCATCGAAGGCTACTGGCTCGACGCATATTCGGCTCAGAAAAAGTTCATCGCAGCCAAGACAAGCGTCGAGAGCAATCAAGCAAGTTTCGACCTTGTTAACGAACAGTTCAAAGAAGGCTTGAAGCATCTGGCTGAACTGAATACAGCGAAGAACAATCTTCTGCAAAGCCAGCAGGACAAGATTCAGAGCAAGTACACCGCCGTTCTGAACACCGTTCTTCTGAAATTCTATGGCGGCGAATCCATCAATTTTTAAAACCAATTTAAAGACACATACATTATGGCAAAGAATAAGAAAATCACCTACTCTATAATAGCAGTTGCAGTAATAGCTATCGGCTGGTTCATCTTCGGAGGCAAGAAGAAGGAAACCGTTATTACATACGAAGAAACCGAAGTGGCAGCCGACACAATACGCAACTCGGTAACAGCAACCGGAACAATCGAGGCTGTAACCGAAGTCGAAGTTGGTACGCAGGTTTCAGGAATCGTAAGCAAGCTGTATGTCGATTACAACAGCGTGGTGAAGAAAGGTCAGGTTATTGCCGAACTCGACAAGACAAATCTTGTGAGCACGCTTTCGAGCGCAAGAGCAAATCTTTCGAGCGCACAGAGCGACCTAAGATATCAGGAGAGCAACTACAACCGCAACAAGCGTCTGTTCGAGAAAGGACTCATCAGTCAGGACGATTTCGAAACAGCCGAGTTGTCTTACAAAAAATCGCTCGAGCAGGTAAAGGTTAACAAGGAAAACGTCAAGAAGGCTGAGACCGACCTTGGATATGCCACTATCACCTCGCCTATCGACGGCGTTGTCCTTAGCAAATCGGTTGAGGAAGGTCAGACTGTGGCTGCAAGCTTCAGCACCCCAACTCTGTTTACCATTGCCAAAGACCTTACAGACATGCGCGTTATTGCCAATGTAGACGAGGCTGATATTGCCAATGTTGCTAACGGACAGCGCGTTTCGTTTACCGTAGATGCCTATCCAGACGATACCTTCAGCGGAACTGTTACACAGGTAAGACAAGAGGCAACAACAACCAGCAACGTAACCACTTACGAGGTTGTTATCGCTGCACCAAATGCCGACCTCAAACTGAAGCCGGGACTCACAGCAAACGTTACAATCCACACGCTCGACCGTCCCGGAGTGCTCAGCGTAAAGTCTAAGGCTCTGCGCTTCAGCCCTACTCAGGAACTCGTGGGCAAGGAAATCAAAATTATCGATTGCAACGGCAAGAACAAGCTCTGGACTAAGGAAGGCAACAAACTCGTTGCACACGCCGTTACAATCGGCATTACCGACGGCATCAGAACAGAGATTAAGAACGGCATCAGCCCAAA
>JBGUGY010000219.1:0-2153 GCA_045111775.1 Bacteroidaceae bacterium
CCGCCCAGCACCTCTTTAAATCGGCTTGCAGGGATGGTCACTTCTGATGATGTTCCGTTGAGCATAACGACAACCTTCTTGCCGTTGTACGAGCGTGAATAGACGTAAACACCCTTGAACGGAATGAAGTGCTTCATGTCGCCCTTAGAGATTACTTCGTTGCCTGCACGCCAATGAAGAAGTTTCTTCAGATAGTCGTACATATCGTTCTGTTCCTTGGTTCTGCCGCTGGCATCGAAACAGTTTGCCTTATCGCCCTGCCATCCGCCTGGGAAATCTTTGCGCACATATCCGTCGGATTTCTCCTTTGTGCCGTTCATCAGCACTTCCGAGCCGTAATAAAGCTGTGGGATGCGGCGCGTTGTGAGCAGAAGCGTATAAGCCTGCTTCAAGAGGTCGGTATTCTGTCCGTTCTTCAAGAATCGGTCGGTATCGTGATTCTCGATGAACGCCATTATGCACGACGGATTTGGATAGAGATAATCGTAAACGAAATTGTTGTAGATCTTGTTCAGTCCGCCAGCCTGACCGGCAGTCTCCTCTGCCATCGCCCTGTCGAGTTTATCGTAGAAGCTGAAATCCATAACGGTTTTCAGGTTGCTGTTCTTCGTGGCGAGTTTCGAATCTTTCTGCCATGTGGCGGTATAAGGCGGCTCGACCACCCATGTTTCGCCAACCAAGTTGTAGTTCGGATATTCGTCGTTCAACTCCTTCAGCCATTTAGCCATGGCATCGGCGTAGGCATACGGATAGGTATCCATTCTGATGCCGTCGATGCCTACTGTCTCAATCCACCAGAAACTATTCTGAATAAGGTATCGCAAAACGTGGGGATTGTTCTGGTTTAGGTCGGGCATCGACTTAACGAACCAGCCCTCTACAGCCTCGCGCATGTCTACATCCGAAGCATAAGGGTCGACAACCGGAGTAAGCGTGTACGATGTTTGCAGATAATTATTCTGATAGTCGGGATGATTGAACCAGTCGGGCGAAGGCATGTCCTTGAGCCAGACATGATTGCTTCCGCAATGGTTGAAAATCATGTCCATAACGATTTTCAGACCTTTGGCATGAGCCTCATCAATCAACTTCTTGTAGAGTTCGTTGCTTCCGAAGCGGGCATCGACATTATAATAGTCGGTTGTGGCATAGCCGTGATAGCTGCTGTACTTCCCGTTCTCGGCAACCATATCATTCTCGAGCACCGGAGTGAACCAGAGAGCTGTAACGCCAAGGTCGGTGAAGTAGTCGAGATGTTGGCGGATTCCTTCGAGGTCGCCGCCATGACGGAGGCTCGGCTCGTTACGGTCGCAAACCTTGTCTACCATCGTCTTCACAACATCGTTCGACGGGTCACCGTTGGCAAAGCGGTCGGGCATGAGCTGATAGAGCACATCCGACGCATCAAAGCCCTTTCTGTCGGCTCCAGCCATCGCCCTGTTCTTCAGCTCGTACTGCCATACTTTTTTCTTCTTGCCCTTCTGGAATGTTATAGGCATCTTGCCAGCCTTGGCATCCGAAGATATATTGAGGTACAGAATGACGTAGTTGTTACTGCCCGGCTTCACAACTTCTTTCAATGTAACGCCGGGATAGTCAATGCTGAATTGGTCGTACGAAGCCACGTCTTCGCCATATACCATAAGCTGAAGTTCGGGATTCTTCATGCCGACAAACCAGTTCAGCGGTTCGATTTTTGATACGCCTATAGCATTCGCGCCCATCGTCGTGAAGAGCGACAAGCCAGCTATCAGTAATGTTTTCTTTATCATGGTTCAGATTGAATTTTTCAGATTAGTTTGCTTTTATTGAGATTGCATATCCGCCGCCGCGAGCAGCCTTCAGCTTCAAAACGCTCTTTGACGTAACGGTCTGCCTCTTGATTGTGTATGCCTGCGGATTGTTCTGATAATCGGCATCCTTGGCATCGGCATAGATTGTAGCGGTGTACTTCTTGCCCGGTGTGAGGAAGTCGAGTTTCAGCACAGACTGATGTCCGTTCTCGTCGCTTGTGTTGCCCACGAACCAGTCTTCGCTACCCTTAGCCTTGCGTGCGATGGTGATATAATCGCCCGGCTCAGCCTCAAGATAAACGCTCTTGTCCCAGTCTATAGCCACATCCTTTATAAACTGGAAGGCATCCATAAACTGCT
>JBGUGY010000220.1:0-2803 GCA_045111775.1 Bacteroidaceae bacterium
TCGTTGCCGTTGGTGTATCGCCTAACCCAATCGTTCCGACATCTATCAAGGGCTTGGAGCTTGGCAGAAAGAACACCATCGCCGTAAACGAGCAGATGCAGAGCAGCCACGCTGGTTTGTTTGCCGGAGGCGACATCGTTCGCGGTGGCGCTACAGTTATCCTTGCAATGGGCGACGGTCGTAGAGCCGCAGCCAACATGCACGAGCAACTGAGCAAGTAAAGACAAGGCTTCGCGAAAAAGCGAAACAGATATAAAAGGCTGAAGATTCGTCTTCGGCCTTTTTCTATTTTAGAACGGTCCGAAACTGCTTTCGTAAATATTGAACAACAAAAACAAGGCAAAGGGTCGGCACTCCCCTATTTTGAAACAAACAAACACATCTATTGTAACAATCCGACGGCAGAATCCATGTTTTTATCGCTATTTTTGTCTCCCGAAAAAAACTTTAATCAGAAAACCATAGAAAAAAAAACAGGATGAAAAGATTTTACACTTTCTTATTTGCATTTGTCTGCACCATAGTTTCGGCAATGGCACAGACCGACTATTGCATACGCTTTAACGAGCCAAGCAAACTAAACCAGGAAGGCAAGACAAAAGAAGTTTGGGACTCGCAAGCCCAGTATGTTCTAAGCCAGCCTCTTACAAAGGGCAACAGCTATACCCTAACTATGAAGATTAAGGCATCGGCCAACATGAATATCAGCTTCTGGCCAATCGACACAAAAAGCACAAACCGAAATCAATGGGGAAATAGCGCGGATGTTCAGTATCTTGACCTGAAAAGCATAACAACCCAATGGGATGTGTACACATGGCAGTTCAAGGCCGAATTTCCGCTCGACGAGCTGGATTTTATGTTTGGCGGAAACGAGGGCTATCTCTACTTCGACGATGTTGTTCTGAAGGACGACAACATAGGCGTAAACTACATAGTTAACGGCGATTTTGCAAAGCCAGAGACCGACGGATGGCAGACGGTTGGCTACTCTTCGGTTAAGTTCGAGATTGTTGATGCCGGAAGCGACAAGCCCGTTGTCATCACTCCCGAAGAGCCGATTGTGCCAGACAACTATCCTCTTGCCGAGCAGGGCAACCCTAACTTCCACATTTACCTGTGCTTCGGCCAGTCTAACATGGAAGGCAATGCGGCAATAGAGGACGAAGACAGAACTAACGTTCCGGAGCGATTCAAGATGATGGCAGCCGTAAACTACAACTCACCAAAGCGCGAGATGGGCAAATGGTACACGGCCGTTCCGCCTTTGTGCCGCGAGAATACGGGGCTTACGCCAGTTGATTACTTCGGTCGCACGCTCGTAGAGAAACTTCCGTCGGACATAAGCGTGGGCGTGATAAACGTGGCTGTTGGCGGCGCAAAGATAGAGTTGTTCATGGAAGAGTTCAAGGACGCATACATAAAAGGCGAAGCCGACTGGTTTAAGAACTATTGCAAGCAATACAACAACGACCCGTTCGGCAGACTTGTTGAAATGGGCAAGGAAGCGCAGAAATCGGGCGTGATAAAGGGTTTTCTGCTGCATCAGGGCGAGAGCAACAACGGACAGGACGACTGGGCCGAGAAGGTGGCGAAAGTATACAAACGCCTTTGCTGGAAGCTCGGGCTCGACCCTAACGAAGTTCCGTTGCTTGCCGGCGAGACTCTTTATTCGGAGAGCGGCGGCGCATGTTCATGGCACAACATTGCGGCCTTGCCTAAGTTGCCAGAGGTTCTGCCAAACGCCTACATCATTTCGGCCAAGGATTTGCCGGGCAACGACTCTTTCCACTTCACTTCTGCCGGCTATCGCGAACTTGGCAAGCGCTATGCCGAAAAGATGCTCAGTCTGCTTGCTACCGACGGCATCGTGTCGCCTCTTGCAGCCGACGCAAACGACGCTTACGACTGCACTCTCGGCGATGACAGAATGTACAATCTCGACGGAACAATCTGCAAGAATCCGCAGCCGGGCGCAATCGTAATCAAAAACGGAAAGAAACTAATTATCAAATAAATACTTGCTTCATAATAATGAAAATCGCTTGTACACTCGTGAGAATGTGCAAGCGATTTATTTTCGAATACAAATAAAGATGTAGGTTTAGCCAAAGCCTCAGAAACAACAAACATTTTGACGCTAGCAAATTTTGCGTCCCTTCGGTAAGCAACCATAGTTCGAGCGCGGAAATTCGACAGAACCAACCTTATTTTCGGACAAAAATAGCAACCTTTGCGCTCAACTCTGTACAAACTTTCGTAAAATATGTTATGATTTGCTTACGCATTCCACTATCTTCTTCCACAATTCTGTTGTTCTTATTTATATCTAAAATATTCATATACTGTTTTTTAGTCCCTTTAGGAACATAATATTTTAAATTTTTATTACCTGCACAATTTATCGCAATGGAAGTGAAACTGCATACGTCCTTTGTTTGAAAATGAATCTCTCTCAAACTATCACATTCACAAAATGCTAAGAATTCGATTTTCGATACGCTCTCTGGAATATAAACAGATTTCACTTTTGAACATCCCTTAAAAGATGCATATTTTATGACCTCAACTCCATAAGGTATTTCTAGTTTTTTTGCGGACAGAGCCATCGGACATCTCAACAGTGTTTTCATGTCCTTTGTGTAAAGAATACCATCAACAGACTTGTGATATGGATTTTCTTCATCTACATTTATACTTTTCAACGAATCGCAAAAACAAAAATCATTTTCATTCACAACCAGTGTGCTCGGTATAGTTATGTATTCGAGCGAGCAGCAGTCAAAAAAAGCGTCTCTACCAA
>JBGUGY010000221.1:0-3075 GCA_045111775.1 Bacteroidaceae bacterium
CCTTGTACATCGTGTTCAGAGCCACCATCTGCGTGCTCTTGTCCTCGAAATGAACCAGTTCGAGACCGTTGTCGAGCGTATGTCTGTTAATCTTTATCACTTGTTGCTTGGTTTGTTTACTGTAACTTTTATAATCTTGATGTCCTCGAGAGGGCGTTTTGCCGGGTCGGTCTTTACATACTGAATGGCATCAACAACGTCCATGCCCTCCAGAACCTCGCCGAAGACCGTGTACTGGCTGTCGAGGAACGGACATCCGCCCACGTTTACATAGGTATCGATGATGCTCTGCGGAAAACGGATGTAAGGATGCTTTGCAACTTCAAGCTGAGCGTTGTCCTCAATCTGCTCGTAGATGTTCTGAACCTCTTCCTTCTTGCCCTCCTTGCGCAGTTGGAAAATCTCCTTCATTCTTTCCTTCTTGCCTTTTTCAACAAGCTTCATCTTCTTGTCCATGTCCATGTTTATCTCGTATTCGCGAAGCTGTTCGGGCTTGTATTTCTTTCCGGTAACGATATACCATTGGGTGCCGCTTGATTCCTTATTCTGATTTATGCTGTCTGGCTGGCGGGCAGCAGCCAACGCTCCGCGCTTGTGGAAGTACTGCGGAAAGCGGAATTCGGCCGGAATGGTAGGGCAGTCGGGATCTTCGCCGCCCAGAAGTTCGTGCGGCTTTGCGTTCTTAGAATCGGGGTCGCCTGTCTGAATCATGAAGTCGCCGATTACACGGTGAAACAGAACTCCGTCGTAAGTTCCGTTGGAACAGAGTTTTATAAAATTGTCGCGGTGCAGCGGAGTCTCGTCGTACAGCGCAACCTTGATATTTCCCTTCGAAGTCTCGATAAGTACAGTTGTCAGATTTTCTTCCATAGGATTCTTTTTGCTGCCGCAACTGCCTGCTGCAAGGCATGCAATAATCACGGCAAATGATATAAATATTTTTTTCATTTTACAATTCATTTTTCGATTTGCGAAAATATAAAAATAATTTAAAAACTTCGGCAGAAGTAACGGCTATTTCCTAAAAAAATGTTTTCTTTGCATTTATACATTTATAAATGAAAATAATCTATGAATAAATATATAAAATGGAGTGCAATAGTATTGGCAAGTCCGTTTGTATTGTTCCTGATAGTTACCTTGCTGCTCTATCTTCCGCCTGTTCAGAATCTGGTTGTAGGCATAGCCTCTGACTATGCCAGCGAGGCAACCGGAATGAAAATCACGATTGGACGGGTTAATCTCGGCTTTCCTCTTGATTTGAAGGTAAAGCGCGTTGATATTGTTGAGAATACCGACACGCTTTTCAAGGTCGATGACATGCGAATAGACGTGCAGCTTCTGCCTTTGTTCAAAAACAAGGTTGAGATTGATGCCGTTGAGATAAAAGGCGTAAAACTTAACACCAAAGAGATGGTCGAGGCTGCCCGGGTTAAGGGACACATAGACTATCTGTACATGAACAGCCACGGCATTGAGCTCGAACCCGAAACTGCCGTCATTACTCAGGCAAACATGAAAGACGCCTATCTTGATGTGTGCATAAACGATACTCTGCCCGAAGATACTGCCACTTCCGAGCCTACATACTGGAAGGTGATGCTGGAGAAAGTTAAGGTCGAGAATGTTAGGATGAGGCTCACGATGGTGAGCGACTCTCTCTTCGAGGTAACGGCAAATCTGGCCGATGCCAACATGACCGACGGCATCCTTAACCTGAAAGACACGCTCTACACGATAAACAAAGTTACTCTTGCCAACGGCGGATTGACATACAAAAGTGCCGCCGGCGAGCCTAAGCGAGGCTTCGACCCCGAGCATATCCAGTTAGACAAGATAAACCTTCAGGTAGATTCGATAGAATACAATCCGCGCCGCACGGCTCTGAATGTCTCGCAATGCTCGTTCGGTGAGCGTTCGGGACTGAAGATGGATTCGCTCATGTGCAAGTTCTGGATGGATTCAACATCAATCCACCTGCCCGAGGCGATGTTCCGCACGCCCGATTCGTACGGCGATGCCATTGTCGACTTCGACCTTAATTCGTTCGAGAAGGGTTCGGGAGGCAGAATGTACGCGCGCTTCAGGGCAAGCCTCGGAAAGCAGGATGTAATAACGCTGGCAGGCGAGAATCTGCCCGAAAATGTGGCGCGGCATTATCCAAACGTGCCGTTCAACCTTCGTGCCAACGTTGACGGAAATGTCGACGCAATGGACATTACGGGCATCTATGCCAACATGAAAGGCTGCTTGGAGGCAAAAGGAAAGGCTCACATCGAAAACGTGATGGAGCCTGAAAAAATGTATGCCGATGCCGAGATGACAGCAACAACCGGCAATCTGAAGTGGATTTCGGCAATAATGCCCGATGTGATGGGCGACTACAATCTGCCCGACGGCATGACGCTCGATGCTCATGCCACGGCCGACATGGCATCCGAATCGTACAACGCAAAGGGCGTGTTTACCGAGGGCGGCGGAAAGGCTGTTTTCGATGCATTCTACAACGGCAAGAACGAGTCGTACACCGCAAATCTCGATATTCAGGACATAAACGTGCATCATTTCATGCCAAAAGAGGCGATGTACACCTTCTCGGGCAACGTTGAGGCTCGCGGTAAGGGCACGGACGTTTATTCGGCCGCCACTCATGCCGAGGCAAAGGCGCACATCAGCCAGTTGCACTACGACAAATATCATCTCGACAAGATAAATTTCAACGCAACTTACGCCAACAATCACTACAAGGTTTCGGCCGATACCGACAACAAACTCGTGGCGATGAAGGCGAATGTCGAGGGCGATTTGAAGAAGGATTTCGCCTCGGCAGATATGGACGTAGATTTGCGCAAGGTCGATTTCCTTGCAATGGACGTTGTAGAAGACCCTCTTGATGCAGGAATGAAGCTGAAAGCCAAGGCTTCTACCGACATGAAGGACATGTATCAGCTTCAGGCTTCGGTAAATGAGATGTATATCAATACCGAAAAGACATCGTACTATCCGCAAGATTTCATTGTCGATGCCTACGCCGATGCCGACACAACATACGCTTCGGCTTCTTCGGGCGACATG
>JBGUGY010000222.1:0-7670 GCA_045111775.1 Bacteroidaceae bacterium
TTACGGAACAAATGTCCTGCAAGCATCATCTTGTCGACCAATGTAGTTTTTCCGTGGTCGACGTGTGCGATAATAGCAATATTTCTAATATTCTGCATATTTTACCTTCAATTTCGGGTGCAAAGATACTGCAAAGTGCGCTAACTGCAAAACAAACTTTATATTTTTTAAGAAAAATGCTTGATATTAAGAAAATTATCCTTATCTTTGCAACCGCTTAGCCAAGAGGTTGAGCGTAAACAATTTAAATTCAATTCATAATGTATTTAGATCAAGCTAAAAAGCAGGAAATCTTTGGACAATACGGAAAGTCTAACACTGATACTGGTTCAGCTGAGAGCCAGATTGCTTTGTTCTCATACCGTATTTCCCACTTGACGGAGCACATGAAGGCTAACCGTAAAGATTATAGCACTGAAAGAGCTTTGACTATGTTGGTAGGTAAGCGTCGTGCGCTTCTTTCTTACTTGAAGAACCGCGATATCAACCGCTACCGTGCTATCATCAAGGCTTTGGGTCTTCGTAAGTAATCCTTACAAAGAGCTTAAAAAATTTAACCCGTTTCTTTTAAAAGAAGCGGGTTTTTATTTTATCTAATAAGGAAGTATAAGCAAACCTTGCTCATGCCCAATTCTCAATTGCGAATTTTCAACTTTCAATTTTCAATTTAAAAATCCCCACATTGTCAATTGTGAATTGTCCATTGCCAATTCTACATTTTTTCAATTTTAAACTTTCAATTTTCAATTCCCATTGTCAATTGTCAATTGTGAATTGTCAATTCTCAATTAAAACTCCCTATACTTCGCCGCATATTCCTTAAGAGTCATGCCATATCTCTTCTTGAAGCACTTGCCAAAATAGCCAAGGTCGTTAAAGCCGACAATCTGTGCAATCTCGGTGAACGACGACGTAGTTGTCTTTATCAGCTCGCACGATTTAGCAAGCCTTATCTGCCTTACAAGCTCGACAGGCGCAAGTCCGGTTATCGCCTTCAGTTTCTTGAAGAAGACGCTGCGGCTCACGGCAAGCTGGACGGCAATAAGCTCGATATTGAAATCAGGGTCTGCCATATTCTCCTCGATAACCTTCTTTATCTTCTCCAGAAGGGCTCTGTCTGGTGCACTCAGCGTGTTCTCGTACTCGTTTACAAACTGAAGTCTGCCCTCTACATCCTTTACAAGCAGTTTCTCATCCTTCGACTCTGTTTCCGACTTCTGAATGTCATTGATAGTTTCAACCTTCTCGACCGGTTTCTTCTGCAATTCACGAATAAGACGTTCCCTGAATGCCCTGCGCTCTGCAAGCAACTGGGCAATCTGCGCCTCAAGATGTTCCTTGCTGAACGGCTTCGTTATGAAGGCATTAGCACCAAGAGTGATTGCTTTCGTTCGAGTTGCATCATCATTCTTGGCAGTAAGCATGATGACAGGTATATGACTTATCTGGAAATCCTTCCTTATCTCCTGAAGCATCTCCATTCCCGTCATCTCAGGCATCATCTGGTCGGTAACGATGAGGTCGGGACTGTACTGGCGGACTTTCTTCAAGCCCTCGACACCATTCACAGCGCGATATACATTGTACTTGCCGCTCAACTGCATCTGAAGCATGTCGCTTAAGTCCTTGTTGTCCTCAACGAGCAGAAGCGACGACAGCTGTTCGTTCATTTCAGGCTCGCTTTCGTCATACTGCTCCTGAACCTTCAGCGTCTCGGCGTTGCTCTGCATTGGCATCTGCTCGTCGATGTAGAAATCAACCTCATTGGCATCGTAATGCTCCTTGCCCATCTGCAACTCAATGGTGAAGAGCGCGCCGTGAGGCTCTACATTGCGGGCGTAGACTTTGCCGTTATGCAATCCGATAATCTCATGCACGAGCGCGAGACCGATTCCTGTGCCCGGATTACTGTTCAGTCGGGCATTATCGGCTTGGGTGAACCGCTCGAAAATCTCTTCAAGCTTATCCTCAGGTATTCCGTCGCCAGTATCCTGGAACTCGATGTAACACTTTTTCGCATCGTCAGACAGGCGCGTGCTCACATGAACCTCGCCTCCGGCTGGCGTATACTTGAACGCATTCGACAAGATATTTCGGACAACAATCTGCATTCGCTCCTTGTCAGCCCACACTTTTATCGGACTATCGGAGAGTTTGAAATCGAACATTATGTTGCCTTCCTCGCCTATCACGCCAAACTCATTCTCGAAACTGCCTACAAGGTCGTTGAGGTCGAACTCGCAAACATGAAGGCGCATCTTTCCGTTCTGAATCTTTCTGAAATCGAGAATCTGATTAACGAGCGTAAGCATCTGGTCGGCATTCTTCTCCATCAAGCCCATGTATTTCATGCCCTTCGCCGACAGTTTCTCGGTCTGCATCACTTCTCTAATCGGACCTTTTATAAGTGTGAGCGGTGTGCGAAGCTCGTGTGAGATATTGGTGAAGAACTTCAGCTTCATCTCTGCCACTCGCTGTTCGATGTAGATATCGCGACGCATTCGGGCATTCTCCCTGATGCTTCGGTAAACAAGATATGCGATGATTGCCAAGACGAGCGCGTAGATGGTCTTTGACCACCAGCACCACCACCAAGGCGGCAGAATGGTTATGGTAAATGTTCGCTCAAACACCTTTCCGACATTCGACTCGTCGAACGCCTGAACCCTGAACAGATATTCGCCCGGAGGCATGCTGCTGTAAGAGGCTATGCGTCCTTTTCCGTTATTGTGCCATTCTTCCTCAAAACCTTCGAGAATATAGCGGTAACTTATTCGCGACGGATTGACATAGCACAATGCCGAAAAGACGATAGAAAACATTCCCTGGTCGTGCTTTAGCGTAATGCCGTCGAGATATTTTATTGAAATGCCTTTCGATGGGTCGTTAGGCAGAGATTTCAAGTCTTTGTTTGAAATCTTCATGTCGGTGAGGTACAGCGGAAAGACATCGCCCTCGGGCTTCATCTTCTCGGGCTTACACACAAGGATACCGTTCTTCGAGCCGAACCACACCTCGCCGTTGACAGTAGCCATCGCGCTGTTCTCCATCATTCGGGTGGTTGGCATTCCGTCGTACTTATCGAAATTGCTGAATATCTCGTCCTTAACGTCAAATCGGACAAGTCCGCCTTCGGTTGAGCACCACAGATTGCCGAGTTTATCCTCGGTTATCGCCATGATAGCATCGGTTATCAAGCCGTGCGACTGACCGTACGACACAAATCGCGGATAGTGATTCTTAGCGTCGTACTCAACCATCTTACTGAGTCCGCCACCAAATACGCTCATCCACAACTGCTTCTTATGGTCGATGAAAAGGGCATAGACATCGTTATCCGTGATAAAAGACTCGCCATTTCGGGTTGGATAGACCTCGAAGTTTATCTGGTCGGGACGATTGAACGATGAGCGGAACGACATCAGACCGTCGGTTGTGGCTACCCATATTCGTCCGTCCTTATCTTCTACAATGTCTCTGACCTCAAGATAGAGTCCGTATGTAGGATAATTCTTCAGTCCGTTCAGCCTGCTTATAAAGTAAACCGAGCCATCGCTATGCTCTTGCATAAGGTTTATTCCGCCGCCAAACAAACCAATCCAGATGTGTCCGTGACTGTCTTGAAAAACGCTGTACACATCGTTGCTCGATATGCTGTTGCGGTTCTTCTGGTCGTTCAGGAAACGCGTAAAATCGTAGCCAAGCGCACTCTTCGCATTAGGAACGGCACGAACCAAGCCGTTTCCCTTGGTGGCAAACCAGAACGTTCCGCTCTTATCCTCAAAAACATCGTAGACGTTGCCTATTTCGTAGTTTCGCGAATCGAAAACGCGCTTCACGTTTCCGTTTCTGTCAAAGAGATAAAGTTTCTTCTGATTTGAGCCGACCCACATCTCGCCGTTTCGGCACATGTGCATGGCACGAGCACCAGCCTCTCCTTCTAAAGAAATCATGCTGAACTGCTCGCGAGGGAAGTTTATTGCAAATACACCGTCTGCACTGCTCGTAATCCACAGAACATTAGAATTATCGAGCAAAAGCGATTGTACGCTCGACGGGATAAGCGCATTTGCCTGCATCGTGCTGCGGTCTATATGCCACAGACAAGCCGATGACGACAACAGAAACATTCCGTACACGCCCGAATCGATGATTTTTGTATCGGTAATATCGGCAGTATGCGGAATCTGAATGAATGTAGACTTTCCGCTCCTTATATCGACTGAATAAACGCCCTTGTTGTTCTTCAGAAGCCACAGAAAGCCTTTATTATCCTTCATCGCGTACTTCACGTCAGTTCCGTCGAGAGCAGAAACCAAACCGAATGTCTTGCCTTTTAGGGCATAAACGCCAGTAGATGTAACGACATAAAGCTGCTTGTCGGCTGAATAATAAATCTGCTGCACCACTCCGCTGACATTGGCAAACTGATACCTGTTGCACGCATTTTTCTTGCCATCATACGTCAGCATTTCCTTGTCCGAGGCAAGGCACAGAACGCCGTTGCTGAAATTCGCGCATCGGTCATATCCCGACGCGACCTTGGCTTTTCCGCCTTTCTTCTCGACATAAATAATCTTGAAATCCGTTCCGAGCCAGCAGATATAATCGGCAGTTTCGTAAAGAATATTGTGTGTAATCTTCTGCGTCAGGTTGTCTACATGTCCTTTTGAATTGAGCACGAGTTTCATGCTCACCTCTCCTTTTTTGTTGGTAGAGGCAAGAATGATGTTCTTGTCCTTTGTCAGAAGAATGATTTTTCCGTCGGTAGTACGCTGAAGTTTAATTATCTGCACGTTTTTCGACAGACGTTTCATCTTGTCATAGACCGTAGAGAAGACCTCACGGCGCTTGTCGAAAATATACAGTTTATGGTCGAGAGTTTTAATCCATAGGTAGCCATTTAGGTCTTCCTCCATCATTTGAATCTTTCGCGGAGGAATCTCAGACTCGTAATTATCTCTGATATTGTATTTTCTGAATTCCGAACCGTCGAAACTCGTAAGTCCGAACCACGTTCCG
Source organism: Bacteroidaceae bacterium (assembly GCA_045111775.1). Classification (GTDB taxonomy): domain Bacteria; phylum Bacteroidota; class Bacteroidia; order Bacteroidales; family Bacteroidaceae; genus Ga6A1. The sequence goes on from JBGUGY010000222.1 coordinate 5,023, forward strand.
AACCACATGAAGCCGTCGCTTCCCTTCAGAGAGCAGTACACTGTATTGTTGGGCAATCCCTGCGTCTGTGTATAGTGATCGATGAGCATGGAAGGATTGGCCTTGGCATTTACGCCAAATCCTATCACCAACAATATTATGTAAAGCAGTCTCGTCACTTCTTTTCTGAAAGATATTTGGCTCTTACTCTGCTCAGAGTTTCGGGTGTCATTTGCAAGAACGAAGCGATAAAGACAAGAGGCGTTCTTCTCAGAATCTCAGGCTGGGTGTTGACCAGTCGCTTGTATCTGTCCGAAGCCGTCTCAAAGCGCATAATATCGGCCTTCTCCTGAGAGTCAAGCAAAGAGCGCTCAAGAACCTTTCTGTACAAAACCTCTACCTGCGGACGCTGTGCCGCCAGTTCGTGCAGTTCCTTGTAAGGGATTCCGCAGAGCAGCGAGTTTTCGAGCGTCTCCACCATAAGGTAAGTCGGTTTCTGCTGAAGGAAACTCTCAAGACAAATAACCATCTTGCCTTCGTAAGATATATGCTCGGTCAAATCCTTGTCATTCTTGAAATAATACTGTCTGACAAGCCCCCTCACAACGAAATACATATACTGGCATACCTCGCCCTCTCTCAATACCTGTTCTCCCTTGTTGAATTTCATAGGGACAAGAATCTCAGCCAAGGCCTCCAAATCCTCGGACGAAAGGGTGTGATACACACGGGCCAGTTCTCTGGCAAAGTCTTTGCAAATATCAGTCATAGTTATCTTTTTTAAAGGCTACAGCCTCTTTATTGAAGGCAAAGATAAAAAAAATAATTTAAAACGAAAAAAAAGCGGTCGCCTTTGTAAAGCGACCGCCATTTATTATCGTAATATTATTTTATTACTTCTGGAATGTCTCGAATGTAGCAACACGGTTCCAGTCGTTCTCAGAGAACAACTCGTCTGTTACACCCATACCCTTAGCCTCAAGGCGAGACTCCTTAATCTTGTACTTCTTAACAAGGATAGTCTTAACAGCCTCTGCACGAGCCTGAGCGATCTTCTCGTTGATCTCAGCAGAACCCTCTGGAGAAGCATAACCCTTGATACGTACGTTAGCATTCTTGTGAGACTTCATGTAAGTAGCGATCATAGATACAGATGGCATCTGAGCGTTGTTAACTGTAGTCTTACCCTGATCGAAGATTACAACTGGAGCAAGCTTAGTAGAGTCAACAGTTACCTGCTTAACCTCAACCTTGCGGTTCTTGCACTCGTTCAACTCATCCTCAAGATCCTTGATAGTCTTCTTGCCATTCTTGATAGCCTTGTCCTGATCAGCGATCTTAGCCTTCTGCTCGTTCAACTTAGCGTTAAGGTTGTCGATCTCAGCCTGATCGTAAAGCTTAGCATATGTGAAGTTGTGAGTACCGTTTGAGTTCTTGAACTTGTAAGTGATACCAGCGTTCAAACCAAGAAGAGCGTTGTTCAAGTTGAAGTAAGGCTGTGCCTGACCTACGTAGAACTTCTGAGTAGCAGCTGTACCGTAAGAGTTCAAAGTTGGGCAAGTTGCCTGTGCTGAAGTCAAAGCCCAAGTGATCTCTGGGTTGATGTTAATCTGCAAAGCAGAAGTAACATTGATATTGAATGAAAGACCAGCCTTAGCGATGATCTGGTTAGCATCGAAACCACCGTTCATGAAAGTGTGACCCCAACCTGCACCGGCACGTGCAACGATCTCGAACTTACGTGGCTCACCCTTGTAACCTGCGAACAAGTTGTTAAGGTTTACGTTGTTCATCAAAGTAACGTTCAACTGATCAACAACAGTAGCACTGTTTGTAAGACCGAAGATAGTGTTACCCTCTACGCTCAAACCATAAACTGGAGTGATGTAGCGACCGATAGTAAGACCAGCCTGACCATTAAGATTGTCAAGTACCTTGTAGTGATGTGCTGGAGCAACAACGCCACCATTCACACCTACATACCAATTGTCTGACAACTTGCTCTGTGAAAGAGCCTGTGTCTGTGCATTAGCAGCGAATGCTGATGCACATGCAACCATCATTAGAAAATACTTTTTCATTTTTGATTAAAAATATTAAATTAATTGTACTATCCTAATTATCAAAATCGGATGCAAATATAACAATAAAATCAATAAGAGGATACAAAAACGACTAAAAAATATATTTTTTAACATAAAATAGGAAATTCTCTCTCACTGAATAGGGAAATACATAATTATTCGGAGAAAATCCATAAATAAATAAGCATCGTAGATAAATTTCATAAATGACAGATAAATAAGACATTCCATTCATCGCCAAATCAAACAAGAATAAGGAGCTATGCAACACCACGACATATATATACCTCAAATATCATACTTATTTAATATTTTACGAATATTGCATGCATATCAAACAAAAATGGAACAACCCATCTTTTCATATTTTAAGATTAGGGAATTGTTTTTCTTAATATATTAAGGTACATTTTTTGAAGAATGAATTATGCCAGGAAACCTTGCTGCCTGTAGTTTTCAATTTGTTCTTAATGGTTTGCTTCGTTTTAGGCAGTATATAAACGCAAAAAGTCCCCCGCGAGGCGTTGACCTGCGGAGGACTCTCTATTCTTAAAAACGGCGGCTACCTACTCTCCCACATCGTAT
>JBGUGY010000223.1:0-4683 GCA_045111775.1 Bacteroidaceae bacterium
CATATCTATCGTAGTGGAAAATAAAAACAGCAGACATAAAATAAACGCATTTCTCATGTTTACCCAATTTTTAATTTTACCATTTAATCTATCCAAAGCTTTTTCGGTTGCAAAAATAATAAAAATCAAACAACTGAGAAACCAAAAATTACTAATAAGTGATTAAAAAATACGTTTTTTTGATTTATGTTATCCGTTAACGCACACCAAGTTATACTATTTCACCCTTATTGCACGTATTCCAATCTGCAACGAGTGCTTTGAAGAGTACTTTGCAAGGGTCTCGCTGTCAAGCACCACCTTCTTGTATACCGACGATGCGTTGAACAGATGAAGCCGTCCGTTCTGCCATACGGCAATGCCCAGATGTGTTGTGTCGAGTCCCTTCTTTCGGGTAACTATGCCCAGAATGTCGCCTGTATGAATCTGCGACAAGCGTTTGTAGGCATAGCCGAACTTAGCCTTCGGAACGTACTTCAGTTTTTTGCCGTTACACTCGTCCTCGTAGCGTTTAATCTTCTTTGTCAGTTCGGGATTATCCTTCAGCTGGCGATATTTCTCGGGATAGGTACTCATGTAGTTGATGGCAACCGTCTGCGTTACGCACTCCTTCGGATTCTTGGCAAGAACGTCCTCTACCAAGCCCATCTTCTCGTTGTCTGCCGTCCACATGCAGAAGTAGTGAAGGCGCGACTCATACCCGTTTATCTCTCCGCCGCGATAGCGAAGCTGCTTCAGAGCCTTGCAGAAGCCGGCAAAAGTGCGCTCGTTGCGCTGGTCGGCAATCTTCAGGGCAGCCACGGTCTCGACGAACGTTGTGCAATCGAGCTCACGAAGGTTTACCACGAGCTGCTCCTCACCTATCGGTTTCTCGAGCGTTGCGCCTACATACGGAACGCCGAGGAACTTCTTGGCAAAGAACATCATTCGGTTCTCGTTCTTTCCCAGTTTGGCTGCCTCCTGCAGATAAGTAACTACCTTTACGCTGTCGCTCTTTTCATAGACAACCTTCTGTGCTTTTGCGGCACAGAAGGTCATCATTATCATTATCGAAACAAAAACTTTTCTCATCTTCGGTTATGAAAGTTGATTCATTCGGGCAATGTACTTGCCTATGATGTCGAATTCGATGTTTACAACGCTGCCAGCCTCGATGGTGTGGAAGTTGGTGTTGTCGTAGGTGTAAGGGATGATGCACACCTGAAAAGTGTCCTCGGTTGGACGGCACACCGTAAGACTGACGCCGTTTACCGTTACCGAGCCCTTATCTACTGTGAAGTAGCCACGCTTTGCCATGTCCTTGTCGAACTTGTACTTGAACGTGAACTGATAACTGCCCTCCTGATTCTCCTTGGCTATGCAGGTTGCGGTCTGGTCAACATGTCCCTGAACGATGTGACCGTCAAGACGGCCGTTCATCATCATACTTCGCTCTATGTTAACCTTGTCGCCCACCTTCAGCAGTCCGAGGTTTGAGCGTTCGAGCGTCTCCTTCATAGCCGTAACGGTGTACGTTCCGTTCTCTATGCGCACAACCGTAAGGCACACGCCGTTGTGAGCCACGCTCTGGTCAATCTTCAGTTCATCAACAAACGAGCACTTCAACGTGAAGTGTACATTCTCCTGTTCCTTCTCGATGCCCACCACCTGGGCAAATTCTTCTACTATTCAAGAAAACAATTTTTACCTACTTATCTTAAATAAAATATAAGTAAATCTCACCAGAGATTGCCGGATTTACCTAAACGTAGAATCAGAACTCCTCGCCCTTGTTCTTGTGCAGATTCTTTACAAGAAGGTCGATGTCAGGATTCTCCACACCAAGTTCCTTGAATGTGAGCGGCATTCCGATGCTCTTCCAGAACTTCTTCAGACACTCAACGCCCTGCATTGCAACGGCGCTCTTGTCATCGCCCTCTGGCACGCCGAAGATTCGTGTTGCCATCTGATACACGTAAGCCGGATGATGCTTAGCCATGTAAGTAGCCCAAGCAGGGAACACTACGGCAAGTCCTGCACCGTGAGTAACATCGTACAATGCGCTGATTTCGTGCTCCATCTGGTGCGAAGTCCATTCCTCCTCGCGTCCCACGCCGCATGTGCCGTTGTGCGCAACCGTTCCTGCCCACATTATGTTGGCGCGTGCATCGTAGTCGTTAGGATTTGCCATTACCTTCGGAGCCTCTTCGATGATGCTGAGCAGAATGCCCTCGCAAAGACGGTCGCTGATTGAAACATTCTTTGTGTTTGTGAAGTAGCGTTCGAAGATGTGAACCATCATGTCGACAACGCCGCTCGCCGTCTGCCATGCCGGAAGAGTCATTGTTAGTTCAGGATTCATGATGGCGAAGACTGGGCGCAGCAACTTTGGAGCGCGGATGCCAAACTTCTTCAAATCCTTGTTTGTGATTACGGCATTGCCCGAGCCTTCGCTTCCGGCAGCCGGAATGGTAAGCACGACGCCCACCTTAAGAGCTGCCTTAATCTCAGCCTTACCTTCGTAGAAATCCCAGAAATCGCCGTCGTAGCACACGCCCACGGCAATGCTCTTGGCTGTATCGATAACGCTTCCGCCGCCAACAGGCAGCATGAAGTCTACATTCTCCTTTCGTGCAAGTTCAATGCCCTCGTACACTTTAGTATCGACAGGATTAGGCTTTACACCGCCCAACTCTACAAATTCGATGCCGGCTTCCTTCAGCGATTTTTCCACTCTTGCAAGCAGTCCGCTCCTCACAACCGAGCCTCCGCCGTAAACTATCATAACTTTCTTGGCACCAGCCTCGGCTGTAAGTTTGCCTACTCTGCTTTCTGTATCGCGTCCAAAAACGAATTCTGTTGGACTATAGAACTCAAAATTATTCATTTATACTAATTTTTAAATTAGACTTTCGTACAAAAATATGAAAAAAATCGCAACTAAATGAATTTTTTTGTTTATCTTTGTTAAATAACTTTAAAAATAAAAATCATGAAAAGACGCTTTATATTTGCTTCAGTTTTCCTGATGATTACAAATACGGTTCTGTTTGCACAAAACAGAATAGACCTTTCGGGCAAATGGAAATGCTCTCTTGGCACAATTACGCTGCCCGGAACGGTTGACCAAAGCAGACTGGCGCAAAACAACACAGACAATACTACGACAGGCAACCTTACGCGAAGAAATCCATACGTCGGCATAATGGAATACTCAACAACGGTGAGCATTCCGCAGTCGTTCGAGGGCAAGAAGATTATGCTGTTTCTCGAAAGAACACGCCCTACATCGCTGTTTATCGACGACGACAGCATCGGTTGCCAGAGATATCTTGAAACGCCTCATATCTACGACCTTACAGGAAAGATTTCGTACGGAATACATACAATCAAGATAAAGGTTGACAACCGCAACGAGGCTGTACCAAAAGAGGTGCACGGCTCGCACATGTGGAGCGAATCCACTCAGACAAACTGGAACGGAATACTTGGCGACATGTATATCGAAGCCAAGCCCGACATATACGTAGACCAGATGCAGGTATATCCTGCCGCAGGACTTAACGGCGTTATCTTTGAATGTACCATCTGCGCCGACAAGGACTACAAAAAGGCAACCATCGGCTTTGACGGACAGACCGAACTGGGACTGAAACAGAAGTGCGTAACAACATCGTCGACAAACTACAATTGGAGCAAACTCGACGACAATACCATCAACGACCTTCTGATAACGCCCGACGGCTCGTGCAAGGTATCGTCTGACAACGACAGCGAGGTGGAGATTGAATACACCAAAATAAAGCCGAACGGACAGACCGACAACGCAAAGTCCGGCACAAAACTGCTGAAAACCGTCAGACTCGAGACAGCACTCAAAAAGGGCATGAACAAAATCCGCTTCACGATAAAGAGCAACGCGCTCAAACTGTGGTCGGAGTTTCACCCTTACATGCATTGCTGGAACATGAGCGTCTTTGCGAAGGACAAGAACATTGCCGATATCTCGCACAAATTCTCGTTCGGAATACGGCAGTTCGAGATTTCGGGCAACACGTTCATGATTAACAAGATACCTGTGTTCCTGCGCGGAAAGCACGACGGATGCGTGTGGCCTATAACGGCATACGCGCCTATGAATACCGACGACTGGGGTTACTATCTGGCTACGCTCAAGATGTACGGATTCAACCACCTGCGATGCCACTCGTGGACAGTTCCCGAAGCGGCTTTCGAGGCTGCCGACCGCCTTGGCATATACATTCAGGTAGAACTGCCTTACTGGGGCGAGTTCAAGGCCGACAACGAGTTCTGCAACAACTTCATGATGCAGGAAGGCTTAGCAATTTTGAAGACATACGGCAACCATCCTTCGTTCTTCTCGCTATCGCTCGGAAACGAACTTCACGGCGACCTGCGCACGATGCAGGACTTCTGCCGCACGTTCCGCGAGACCGACTCGCGCCACCTTTACGTTCTTGGAGCAAACAACAACCTTGGATGGAAAGGTCAGATGGCTGGCGACGACTATTTTATAACCTGTCGCAACGGAGGCGGAACAAACTACAGCAGCAACACACGCTCGTCATTCTCGTTTGCCGACGAGAACGATGGCGGCCTGCTTAACACCATGCGTCCAAACACGCTATACAACTATGCCAACGCCATCCGCAACGTAACCATTCCGGTGGTGAGCCACGAAAC
>JBGUGY010000224.1:0-11581 GCA_045111775.1 Bacteroidaceae bacterium
GTATAAACACTGAATTTACTTTCTATACAAGGTATAAGGTCAGTCAAGAGGTCTCTCTCGAAAATTTCGAAGCCCTTAACCTTGTCCGGACTGAAAATGTCGCCTTCTGCCTTGTCGTTAGGAATGGCACGTCCGTTAGGCATTACAATTATCATCTCCTTAGCCTTATTGTTGGCATAGAGATTATCCATTATTATATTAGGAACGCCGAGCATCCACTCCTTGTGGTCGCCACCAATTCCGTGCAGAAGATACAGAACTGGATACTTCTTTTTCTTTGAATAATTTGGTGGAAGATAGATTGTAGCCTTTCGCGTTGTTCCAACGGTGAAAGACTTGTATTCAATCTCCTTGATTGTGCCTCGAGCAATGTTCGCCATCTCCTTGTCGAAGTAGTAAGGCGCAGCAAGATACTTGTCAAAATGACATTCAATTTTAGGAGCATCAGGCATTACACCAATCTCAGGCTCCTGTGCTTTTGCATACAACGATACAAACAACAGTGCTAACAGAAATAATTTTTTCATTTTAATGCTGTTTTGTTTTTATGATAATAAATTAAAGACGAAGCAAAGATAGTAATTATAGTTTAAAAGTGGTTAAAAAGTAATTTAAAACTTATTAAAAGAAAAAAACAACTATTCTTGCCGATTTCGAAAAATATTATATACAGCCATCGACACAACATATCCAAATAAGTTAGAAGAAAAATATAAATGAAATTTAAACCCAAAAATATTGGATTTTTATTAGCCTCTTTCTACAAAAGATTTTAACTTTGCAGCGTATTAACACTATGTTAAAAATAGGGAAAACATCGGCCTAATGCCCCATCACACGGCACTTTGGGCATGTTGAGAATTATTTTATAACTCTCGCTCCCGAAACAATAACCGAAAAAGCAACTTTAACGCTGCTTTTTTTTAAACCATATAAACAGACAATCATTATCATCATAAATTTTTCATCAAAATAAAATAAATAAAATTATATAATAATATGATTAAGGAGGAATGGTTGAAAAGTGGTTTTGTAAACGAACCCATCAACGAGGGAACAGATATAAAGGCTGAAATAAGAAAGATGTGCAAGGAGAAGAACGCCGTCATCTTGGCGCACTTCTACACCGAAGGCGATATTCAGGACATTGCCGATTTCGTGGGCGATTCTCTGGCACTGGCTCAGTGGGCTGCCAAGACCGATGCTGACATCATCGTGATGTGCGGTGTTCATTTTATGGGCGAGACTAACAAGATTCTCTGTCCAAACAAGAAGGTTCTTGTGCTCGACTTGAACGCTGGCTGTTCTCTTGCCGACAGTTGCAAGGCCAAGGATTTGAAAAAGTACAAGGAAGAGCATCCGGGATATAAGATTGTTTCTTACGTCAACACAACGGCTGCCGTGAAGGCTCTTACCGATGTTGTGGTAACATCTTCAAACGCAAAGCAGATTGTTGATAGTTTCCCAGCCGACGAGAAACTCATCTTTGGCCCAGACTACAACCTTGGAAACTACATCAATTCCGTAACAGGCAGAAACATGCTTCTGTGGAATGGCGGATGCCATGTTCATGAGAAGTTCAGCGTTGAGAAAATCCTTAAGCTGAAGGCTGAAAATCCAGATGCCGTTATCCTTGCTCATCCAGAATGTAAGGGCGCAGTTCAGAAGTGTGCCGATGTTATTGGCTCAACTGCCGCACTTCTTAAATATGCTGTTAAGAGCGACAAGAAGACTTTCATAGTAGCTACAGAAAGTGGAATCCTTCACGAGATGCAGAAGCAGTGCCCAGATAAGACATTCATTCCTGCGCCTCCCGATGATGCCGGCTGTGCTTGCAACGAGTGTAACTACATGCGTCTTAACACTCTTGAGAAACTCTACAATACGCTCAAGTATGAGTGGCCTGTAATAGAGGTGTCAGAAAGCGTGGCAAAAGAGGCTGTAAAGCCTATCCAGAAGATGCTCGACATTTCTGCTAAGTTAGGAATCTAAAAAAATATATAGCTATGGAGAAGAAACTAACAAAGTCAAACGATAGAGTAATAGCCGGCGTATGCGGCGGTTTGGCAGAATATTTTGGAATTGATATTTCAATTGTGCGTATTGGTTATGTTATTATAACTTTTGCATCGTGTTTTACGGCATTACTGCTGTATATAGCAATGGCTATTATCATTCCTGATAAAAATATGTAAAAAAAGAGCGCAGATTTAAATTTCTGCGCTCTTTTTTTATTCTGTTAAAATCTGGCACACACTGTCTTGAAATCTGTGTCCAATGAATGTCTTCATTATTCCTTGGTTTATGATGCAGAAGGCAAGCAGATGACCGTTTTTCGCGGTGCAGAAACCAGCCAGACTGCTGATGCCAGTAACTGTTCCGGTCTTGGCTCTTACGTTCTTGAATGCCGTGCCCGACTGCATTCTTTTTGCAAGCGTGCCGTCAACTCCGGCAATAGGAAGCGACGGGTAAAGATGCTGATAAATATCGGTGTGCTGATATGCGTATCGCAAAATTCCCACCTCAAGTTCGGGAGATACATAGTTGTATAACGACACGCCGCTTCCGTCTGCAATTCGGTAATTCTTAGGATTATAGCCTGCCAGAGTAATGGTGTGCTCTATGGCTTTCTGCGAGTCTTTGTAAGAAATCTGCTTCTTGCCACTTGTCTTGCCCAGATGGTAGAACATAGCCTCGGCATAAAGGTTGTCGCTCTTCTTCATCATCTGCGTAAGGATGTCGTCGATAGAATGACTGCATCTCTTTACAAGAATCATGCTACTGTCTTTCGGACAAGTTCCGTACTTAAAAGAGCCTGAGAAATCTATGCGTTTCTCTCTCATCTTACTTTTGAATGAGGGCAGAAAATTATCTTTTCTGTTATAAAGAAGCGGAACAAGACGAGGCATATTGTCGTCCCAGCACCAGCCTTCACCCCAGTACAGAGTGTCTTTCATCGTGATGTCGCCAATAACTCTGCCCTTCACCTTTGTTCCGAGTGTTTTCTGTACGGCGAGAACCATAGAGTTTAACTCAACATCGCCAAATGCAGGGTCGAATCCGCCAACAATATAAATGTCTCCGTTGAATGTGTTTCCCGAATGGATTCCTTTTCCGTAGAGGGTGGTGTCGAAATGATAAGAGCTTCCGAGTTGTGAGAGAGCTGCCACGGCTGTTATAACCTTTTCGGTAGATGCCGGGCGGAAAAGTTGTCGGCTGTTAACGCTGAATAGCAGCGAATCAGAATCGAGGTCGTACACGCATATTCCTATCTGCGATGTTTGCAGATAGTCGCTCTTTATAAGCTTTGCAAGTTTGTATTGCAAGTTCTGAGGCCACTTTAGGTTACCGTCGCTGTCAATGCGGTCGATAAGCGTCTCGATGGTATCGGCTGTGGTCTCGTAATCGTTATATGGATTATTATGTTTAAGTTGTGCAAATGTATTACCTGCAAATGCTAAAAAGGCAATAAAAATGCTAAAGAATCTCTTTATCATTATCTTTGTTGAATTTCTCTATCATTCTTATAAATTCTTCTTCCTTCAGCGGCGTAAGTCCTATATGTTTGTTGTAGTCGTAGTGCAGAACCACTACGCTGATGCCATATTTTCGTATCCGCTCTATTTTGGTTACAGACTGCAAAGGTAATATAATTTTGCTTCTAAACGTGCCTTGATATACTATTAAATTGCCGTCGGCGGTTATTGTGTATGTGCCTTTTATGGTTTTGTCGATAATCATAATAAGCATAACGGCGAGGGCTAATGCTATTAAAGGTTTCTTGTGCCATAACATTGCGAAAACTAATATTGCAAGTACTATAATGTATATGTAGACGTAAAAATTAGTTTTAATATGAAATATTCTGTTCATATAAGTCCTTTATAAGTGAATTTTGGCTGGCAATTTACAAATTTTCCAACTATTTTTAATAGTTTTGCACCAACTTTATATTATCATCATGATAAAAAAATACGATTTTCTAATTATCGGTTCAGGTGTAGCCGGTATGAGCTACGCTTTAAAAGTAGCACGTTCTAATAAAGGAAAAGTAGCCATCGTATGTAAGACTACCCTTGAAGAGGCAAATACCGCTAAGGCGCAAGGAGGCATTGCTTCGGTAACAAATCTTCTGGTAGATGATTTTGAAAAGCATATTGAAGACACAATGGTGGCTGGCGATTACATTAGCGACAGGGCTGCCGTCGAAAAGGTTGTGAAGAATGCACCTTCGCAGATTGCTGAGTTGGTTAAGTGGGGAGTACATTTCGACAAGAAGGAAAACGGAGAGTTCGACCTTCATCGCGAGGGAGGACATTCGGAATTTCGTATTCTTCATCATGCCGATGATACCGGCGCCGAGATTCAGCGCGGACTGATGAACGCCGTTCGTGCCAACGAAAATATAGAGATTCTCGAAAATCACTTTGCCGTTGAAATAATAACCCAGCATCATCTGGGCGTTGAGGTAACTCGCCGCACTCCTGATATTGAGTGCTTTGGTGGTTATATCCTCAATCCTGATACTGGCAAAATTGATACATACCTCAGCAAGGTAACTCTTATCGCTACAGGCGGAACAGGAAGTGTTTATTCAACCACAACAAATCCAAATATTGCAACAGGCGATGGCATCGCTATGGTTTATCGTGCCAAGGGAACTGTTCAGGATATGGAATTTGTTCAGTTCCATCCTACTTCGTTGTTCAATCCGGCTGAGACTCATCCTGCATATCTTATAACCGAGGCTATGCGCGGATACGGCGGCATTCTCCGTCTGCCTAATGGCGAGGAATTCATGCACAAGTACGATGAGCGTCTGAGTCTTGCTCCGCGCGACATTGTTGCCCGTGCCATCGACAACGAGATGAAGATTCACGCGCTCGACCACGTTTGCTTGGACGTAACCCATAAGGATCCCGAAGAAACAAAGAAGCACTTCCCTAATATTTATGCAAAGTGTCTGAGCATCGGTATTGATATTACAAAGGAATATATTCCGGTTGCTCCGGCTGCTCATTATATGTGTGGTGGTATAAAGGTAGATTTGAACGCTTGTTCAAGCATCAAGCGCCTGTATGCCGTTGGCGAATGTTCATGCACAGGCTTACATGGCGGAAATCGTCTGGCTTCAAATTCACTTATCGAGGCTGTAGTTTATGCCGATGCGGCCGCAAAGCACAGCATCGAGCATATCGACGAATACGAATATAACAACCAAGTTCCAGAATGGAACGACGAAGGTACTCTTACCAACGAGGAAAAAGTGCTTATAGCTCAAGATGTTAAGGAAGTTGGTCAGATAATGAGCGCATACGTCGGCATTGTCCGTAGTGACCTTCGTCTTAAACGAGCATGGACTCGTCTCGACATTCTTTACGAAGAGACAGAGAATCTGTTCAAGCGTGTAAAGGCAACAAAGGATATCTGCGAGTTGCGTAACATGATAAATGTTGGCTATCTCATTACTCGTCAGGCTATTGAGAGAAAGGAAAGTAGAGGCTTGCACTACACTCTCGATTATCCAAAGCATGCTTATGATGCTAAGAAATAAGTAAGATAATGGCAAGCATATTTACTTAATATTAATTGGTAAATGTGCTTGCTTTGATTTTAACTTTAAGTTTATATATGAAGCGTATTGAATACATTGATGCCTTGCGTGGTTTTGCAATATTCTTAATGGTTGTAGGTCACGTAATCCCTAATTTGTATCTGAATAAGCATATTGTCCTACCTAATTTACAAACTTGGATATATGCTTTTCATATGCCATTGTTCTTTACAATCTCTGGATATTTTATTTATAGAGACAGTAAAATAACAGCCAAAGAAGCTATGAATCAGATATATAAGAAATTTTTGCAATTGCTTCTTCCTGCATTTGTAATGTCATTGTTGTATTCATTTATATGGAAAACTGATTTTTCGAATAATTATTGGTTTTTGTATACTTTATTCAAATTCTATTTGTTTTGCGTAATTATTCAATATATAAATAGCAGACTTTCTATAAAGAATGATTATATCCTCTTTGCCGAATTTGTGTTATTGTATGTTTTATTAAACATGTTAACTTACGTTAAGCTGCTATATGTTTTTGGCGATTACTGGAAATTGACTTATAATATTGGTTATTTACCTTTCTTGGTTTTAGGAGTTTTCTTAAAGAAATTTAATAAAGTAAATAATTGGTTTAAAGAAAATTATGTATTTTACACCTTGTCTTCATTAGTTGCATTATTTTCGTTGAATATTATTTTTGATGTGCCATGTATAATTAAAGATGAGTATTTTGATTATCTTGTAAAGTTTAGGACTTTTATTTTTATATTATTCTTCTGGAGTTTGTTTATGAAGTACTTGCATAAAATTCCAAAGAAAGTGCATTCTTATTTTATAAATATAGGCTCGCAAACAAAGGAAATATACATTTTGCATGCTTTTCTTCTTTATAATGTGCCGTTTGTAGGATATAAAATTGTTGGGATTGAGTCAATTATACCATATTCATCCATTTTTATGCAGTTGTTGATAGCATTACCATTAAGCGTTCTTGTTGTGTACATTTCGCTTTGTATAAAGAAAATTTTATCTTTAAACAATATAGTGGCTCTGCTAACTTTAGGTGAGTACAAAATAAAATGAGTTTCAGAATTCTGAAACTCATTTTATTTTTATAACTGTCCGTTTTCAACCAGAAGAACAACTCGTTCTGTGAGTCTGTCATCTGTTTCCGACTTATATTCTTTCTTCAGACTTGCACCGAAAACAGAGGCAAATGCCTGATAGCAACCCGATTTGAACGGTCCCATAAACGCTTTTATAAGTTCGTATGCTGGTTGGTTGCACTCTCGGTCTACCAGTTTTATAAGCAGTTTTCCTTGCGCGTATGTAAGTTTTTTCATCTGCGGAGTGTACTGCTCTTTAATGCCTTTTTCAACTCGTTTAATATGAGCGTCCTTGGCTTTTTTGTTTGGCAGAGTCTCCAAAATTTCGTATGTTTCTTTTACAGTCTGATTTACTTGTTTGGCTATCGGAAGAGTCTTCTTTACATTTCGTACAAGTTTGTAATACCGAGCCATCTCTCTATCGTTCTTAAACACAAGTTTAGGATAGATGTAAATGTTCTGTAGCTCTACGTATGCAATAGTATCGCCCCTATATACGCACTTGCCAATCTTTATTCTTGGTGCGGCGATAGGTTCTCCAGGGTCGTATTTATCCTTATCGCTCTGTGCCGTAGCAGGCAGGCAGAGTGATAAAAACACTATTAGCACTATATTTTTAAGATACTTACACATTTCGTTGCAAATGTATAATTTTTTAACGAGAATAGAACAATAAATAGCTATTTTTCTAAAACTTATACATTACTTGCACCTGAAGGTCTTGCTTGTGATTCGAATCTATCTCTTCCTGACTGCTGCCTATTGTATCTTTGTTGGTGTATCGAGTCATTCCAGCCTTAAGAAGAATACTTATATTCTTGTGCGGAGTGTATTTGCTTGTAAGTGCATAGCGCATGCCGTGCGAGTAGAACGACGGATAAGAGAATGTATAAAGCAGATTATGCTCGTATGCGTAGATTCGGCTGTCGTAGTCGTCGGTGTTGAACCAAGTAACATCGAGATTTGTCCTGAATTTGTTATTTTTAGTGGCATAGTTTACGCTTTGCTGAACAAGAAAGCCTCTGCTCGATGTGTATTTAGACCTGTAAAGGCTGTACGAGCCAGTTGTCTTGAACTTAAACTGACTTACATTCAGCGTGCCTTGAAGTCTGGCTGTATGAAGCCAATAGGTTGCAAGAACCTTTTCGTTTTTATCAATCTTGTAATCCTTCTGACTACGTTTTCCTCTGTATCTTGCCGACAGACTGAAACTGCGTGTTGGCTCCCATGTTGTGAGCGAATATACGTCTGTTCCGTGCGATGAAGCGGTAACCAGATATTTTGGCTTAGGAAAATAATACCAGTCGCCGTAAAGTTCTTGCTTTAAGTATCTGTTTATGTCGAATGTCGTGCCCAGATACAATCCTCTCTCGTTCTTCGCCTTGCTTCCTGCCGAGAAAGAATTTGAGTAGATGGCATTGTATCTGTACGAGTATAATCGTGGAATACACACAATGTTCCATCCCAATACCGTAGAAATGTTAATATAGTTTATCGCAGCTATTCCTCCGCTATTTGAAGTTGCTATCTCTGCCGAATAATTAACAAATCTGTTAACATACTCAATATTAACACTACCGTTATAAAAAGTGCTTCCAACAGGGTCGAATTCCTTATAATATAAGGTAGGTTCTTTAAACGCCGTGTTGAAATGGTTGTAAACAAACGTTGCTCCAACCTTAAGATTATTGAAAGTAAATGTTATGTTGCTGCCTGCAAGCGTATTATATATGTTATGCTTTTTGTCAATTTCTGATTCAGTTCTGTGCAGTCCGTCGTCTTTTATCGTACTTATCAACGAGTCTTTTGTCAGCGTAGCGTCCATAGGTTGATAACTGTAATAAACAGTCTGTTCATAGTGTTTATTGTTAATAGTCACTGCCGCGCCTGTGAAAAATCCGTATTCGCTTGTCGATGAGTGCTTCTTTATTCCACAGTTGTTATTAAGTGAGCGTAATGCCGAACTTTTTCCGTACTGAAAACCCGAATTCAGAACCAATCCTTGTCCGAACGATAGTTTGTATCTGCCAACTATCGCTCGCTTAACAATTCCGATGTTCTGAAGCATCAGATAGAACGAATAGAAGTCGAATGCCTTGTTTCTGCCTTTGAAGAAAGGTTCTCCGGCATCCTTCTCTGCCGTGAAACCAAGATAAAGATTGTCTTTGTAGTGAAAGTTGTACCTTATGCTGTGATAAAGAGCATTACCGTTGTACTTTCTGTTCGGATATTTCTTCAGAATACTATCCGAATAATGCTTGTATCCAGCCTTCTTGTACCCTAACGGGATGTCGGTTCGAGCCACCAGTTCGCTTCTTCCGTATTTCAGAATCTGCCTAAGCGATGGGTAGGTCACCTCGGTAGTGGTGTTGTTAGAGGCTGTCAGAAATAGTTCGAGGAAGGTTCGTTTCTTGTATTCGAGCTTATTTACAAGCTGAAGTTCCGACAGCGATTTCACAGGACCGTACACATAAACGTACTGCAAAATGTTCTCAATGTCTTTCTCGTCGATGAATGGAAGCTGTCTCAAGTCGTTCTGGGTAGCCTTGTTTATGTCAATCTTGTTGTTGTAGATTTCATAAAGTTGTTCTACCAATGTTTCAACTCCTTGTGTTTCCGATTCATCGTCGTCAATCAGTTGTTGTACAAATTCGTCCCATGTTATTGTACTTGTCTGTGCTTTAATATTCGCACCTTTGAAAGCGCAAAATAGCACATTAAATAAAATAAAATAACGAATAATCTTTACAATTCTATCCATACTTTGTTCAATTATAGTTTATTCAGTATAAAATTCTGCTACAAAAATAATTAATAATGACATAAATAATAGGATTTTTAACGCATAAAATTGGTAAAATCTGTTCAAATATTATATGTGAATCGATTTTACTAATTTAATGATTCGATAATATTGTACCAAAAATTTCAAATAGTGTAAATTTGCACCGACAAAGAAAAAGGTTCTAAACCCAATCTTGCTTTACCTTATAATACCAATTAAATTTAAGAATTTAGAGATTTTATGAAGAGAAACATCATGTATGTTGCAGCATTTGTTGCTGCGCTTACAATCACTTCTTGTGCCAATGATGAGTATACAGAAGTAAGTTATGAAAATGAAAAACAGACGGCAGAAGCAGACGTGATGTCTGGACTTGATGACGTATTTTTCGAGGTTGCTGATTCTGCGTCTTACACTCCTGAGGAATTTGCCGAACATCTGTACGGCAATAGTAATAAGGTTACCCGCCTTACTCAGGAGGGGCAAGATGTAGAGCAACTGAAGAAAGAATTTCTTCAGAAAAGTGCCAAATTGGGCGAGGAGATATACTCTGAGCTTGATAACGCAAACGTGAAGACAACAAGAGGCGTTACTTGGAGGTACGAAACTTATACACTATATTATAATAGTGTCGATGCTAATGGAAACACAATCAAACTTTCTTCCAAGATCGCTTATCCAAAAGGTGTCTTCTACGGTTATCATGATCCAGACTATATCTGCTTGGATTGTCACTACACTATGTGCGACAATTCGGAGTGTCCATCACAGAAAGACCCTTATTCATTAGGTCTGTGCAGTGGTGACGCACTTGTGGTATGTCCTGATTATATTGGTTACGGTTACACATCTAACCTTACTCATCCTTACCTTTGTGAAGAACTTACGGCGCGTAACAACGTTGATTGCGTTAAGGCTGCCCTCGCCTTCATAAAGACTAAGAAGATGAAGATGGAAAAGGACTATTATACTTATACAATCGGTTACTCTCAGGGTGGCGCGGTAGCCCTCGCCACTCAGAAGTACATCGAGAACAATTGCGACTACTCTACAAAGCAGCTTCTTAAGTTAAAGAAAACTTATTGTGGCGGCGGTCCTTACGATCCAACTGCAACAATGAACACTTACGTTCAGCAGGATGAGATTGCTTATCCATGCGTATTGCCGCTCATCGTAATGGGTATGAAGGCTGGCTATCCAACTCTGATGAAGAATGTTAAGATTGAGGATTATTTTACTTCTGCTTTCCTCAATGCTGGCATACTTCAGGCTGTGGCAAGCAAAAACTATACGGTTGACGAGCTTAACGAGATGATTGAGAAGAAGGTGGGCTCACGTCGCTTGTCTAAGATTATGAGCAGCAAGTTCTTCGACCATAGCAGCACAGAGTACAAACTCATCTCTGAATGTCTAGAGAAAAACAACCTTACAAAGGGTTGGAGTCCTACAACAGTAGTTAAGTTCTACCATTCAAAGGGCGACGATGTTGTTCCTTATGTTAATGCAACAAATGCTTACAACAGATTGAAGAATTCGAAGGTAGATGGCTTGACAAATGCTCTTGGAAGTCCTAAGCATACAACAACAGGTACTATGTACTACTTGGGCATACTGAAAGGCGAAGTTGTATTTACTTTGATAAATTAAAAAATCTATAGAACCCATTAGAAACTACAATTATATTACTCGTGAATAGAAACGTTCAAGACTTTTATTCTTGGACGTTTCTGTTTTTTTGCAGGTGTAAGAATGCAGAATTCAATTCATCACTTACGTTTTATCCCAAATCGCTCGTTAGAAGTACATAAATCCGTGGTTTGATTCGTAAAATTTTGAAAATCTGTTATTTGTAAGGTTGAATTTCCTGATGGTGGTCATTAGAAAATTCAATTTGTAAAACGTTTTCTATCAGATAGTTACGAAAGAGGGACTACGGAAATTACCATCCTAATAACGATTTGGTTTTATTTTGAGGATGTAAAAATTTAGTACTTGTTATATTTGCATTGTACTCGTTGTAGACTCGAAAGAGGCTACAACGAGTCTTCCTTCTATCTTCCTTCTATCTTCCTTCTATCTTCCTTCTATCTTCCTTCTATCTTCCTTCTATCTTCCTTCTATCTTC
>JBGUGY010000225.1:0-21575 GCA_045111775.1 Bacteroidaceae bacterium
CATCTTACAACGTTGATAACGGTGCACGAATACTTATTTGCTCGCATTGGGACTCTCGTCCGTGGGCGGATGCCGACCCCGACGAGAAGAATCACAAAACTCCCGTTATGGGAGCAAACGACGGAGCGAGCGGCGTTGCCGTGATGCTCGAATTGGCTCGCCAGATTCAGCAGAAGAACATAAATGTTGGCATCGATTTCATCTGCCTTGATGCCGAGGATTACGGCACTGACAACGACGAGGATTCGTGGGCTTTGGGTGCTCAGTATTGGGCTGCAAATCCGCATGTGGCAGGCTACAAGGCACGCTACGGCATTCTGCTCGACATGGTTGGCGGACAAGGCGCACGTTTCATGCAGGAAGGCTTCTCGCTCGAGTATGCGCGCTCGGTCGTAAACAAGGTTTGGAACGCAGCCGAAGAAGCTGGATATTCATCGGTATTCCCTCGCAAGCAGGGCGGCTACATCACCGACGACCACGGTCCGATAAATAAAATAGCAAATATTCCGACAATCGACATAATTCCTTATTACGAAGGAACTTCGTGCTCTTTCGGTCCAACGTGGCACACGATAAACGACGATGTGGAGCACATCGACAAATCAACTCTAAAGGCTGTCGGACAGACAATGATGCAAGTTATATACAACGAAAAGTAAAAAGATTTTATAGGATGAAACAAACTATTAACGAGATTCAAGATGAGGTTATTGAAGAGTTCTTGGATGTAGAGGATTGGATGGACAAGTATCAGATGCTTATCGACTTGGGAAATGAGCAGGAGCCGCTCGACGAGAAGTATAAGACAGAGTCGAACCTTATCAACGGTTGCCAAAGTCGTGTGTGGCTTCAGGCTGATTTGGTCGATGGCGTTATTCATTTTCAGGCAGAAAGCGATGCGCTTATCGTAAAGGGCATCGTGGCATTGCTTATCCGCGTGCTTTCAGACCATACTCCAGATGAAATTCTCGGTGCAGACCTTTATTTTATAGAGAAAATCGGACTGAAAGAGCATCTTTCTCCAACCCGAAGCAATGGCTTGCTTGCAATGATTAAGCAGGTAAGAATGTACGCTTTGGCTTTCAAGGCTAAAATGGCTTAATTTTCGTTTATGCACAGACGATTATTCTTATCTTTTATAATTTTTTCTGTTTCTGTTTTGGCCTCTGCGCAGGAATTGGAATGGAATGTTGATGCCAACGGCTTCTTCGACAATATGGAGTTGTCGAGCAGGCATCGCAACGACGGCACTCTGACTGGCTTTTGGATTGAGCCGAAAGTCGGTATCAGGGATAGCGTCCATGCGCTTAGAGTTGGCTACGGGGCGGTGAATTGTTGGGGTGGCGAGAAGATGTTCAACAACGAGACTCTCACCCTTTATTATATGTACGACGGTGCGCCGTTCCGCGTTCTTGTCGGAGCGTTTCCGCGCGAAGAGTTGTACGGTGATTTCCCGACTTGCATCTTCAGCGATTCGTTGAGATATTTCAACAAGAATGTTCAAGGCGCGTTGTTTCAGTACGGAACGGACAAAGGCTATGTAGAGGCTTTGCTCGACTGGACTGGTCAGATTGGACACAACCGTCACGAGCAGTTTTTGGCGGGCTTGTCTGCCCGACTGAATATGGGACATGCTTACATGGGCGTTCAAGGATATTACTATCACTACGCCCTTACGCTCGATGCTCCTGCCGATATGCACATTCAGGATTATTCAATCTCTAACGGCTTTCTGGGTTACGATTTTACTGAGCAGACATCGCTCGACTCGCTTTCTGTTCAGTGTGGAGTCCTCTTCGGAATGGAGAGAGACCGACGCGGAAAGACGCTCGATTGGAATCTTCGCCCCGGAATTCTTTTTGAGGCAACTTTGGGCTTGAAATGCTTGTATCTGAAGGAGACTTTCTACTGTGGAAAAAGACAGCAGATTCAGGGGGATTTGGGCATTAACAGATGGTATTGGAACGACCCTTACTATCGTTCAAAAATCTACAACCGAGTAGATGCGCTCTGTCGCTTTGCTCATGGCAGAGGATTCGAGGGCTACATAGGTGCCGTTGCCCATTTCGATGGAGATGTGATTGACTGGCAGCAGCAAATAAAGGTTTCGGTCTCGCTTGGCAACATGAAGCAGCATAAGCGAAAACTCCTCAGAAATGTTAAAAAGAATGCTTTCTCCGATAGAAAGATAAAACTTTAATCATCAATAAGTTTCAAAGCGTTGCGGTGTAGGGCAATACAGATTGTGTTTGCCTTGAAATAGTCTTCCGACATCATCAGCAAACCTCTGTATGGGCCTCTAACGCCGTAAGAGTCTTTTATAATAAAGTAGGTCTTTCCGTATTGGTCGTAAGCCAGTCCGATGGCATGCATGGCGTGGTCGTCCGTAGTCTCGAACGTTTCCAGTAATTTCGCCCTTTTCTTTGTTGTCATCGAACTTCTTTTCGGATAGAATGCAAGGCCGAATTCCGGTGCGTAGCCTTCGTTCGACACGTCGCCATCCCAGACGAATGTGTAGCCTTCTCTAATTGCCTTCTTTGCCAGATTCAGCAGAACGTCGAGTTCCAGATTCAGCATGTCGTAATCCTCCCAGTTGTCGGGAGAGTCGAGGTGACATCTTTTGTTGTAAGGCTGAAACGGACTGTTGGTAATCTCGATGTAGTTGTCCATGTTCAGCTGAAGATGGTTGGCAAACGATTCGGGCGTAAAGTCCTTGTTGTTGTATCTGAAAGTCTCGGGCTTCTTGCCCAGAGCCTTGTCTACGATTGCTGTGATGCCTTCGGTAACCTTGTCGTAGCCGATGCCTTTCTTCACATAATCCTTTAGCGAGAGCTCGAGCGTGAATCTCAGCTCGCTGTAGTTTATTTTCTTCTGCTGATATATCGAAAGCGGAACGATTCCGTAGTTCTTAACCACGTTGAAGCATGAGTGTGGCAGACTTCCCTTGCGGAATTCTTCGTGCCCTGCCATCCGATAGTAGTGCAGCGACTGGTCGATGAGTTTTCCTCTGTAAATATAGTCGTACGAGAGGTTTACAGAGTCCACCCCAAGACGCAGCATCTCCGACTCGAGCATCGACAGGGTTGAGAAAGCCCAGCAGTTGCTTGAGTATCCCTGATGTTTTACGGGTGTGTATCTGTTAAGCACTTCGATAGAAAAGGAAAGGTTAGGAATCTTTGCTTCGTTTTCTTGAGCCTTGCTACAACAACTCGAAAGTATAAATAATAATGTGAGTATAATCGTGTGCCAAATACAATCCTTAGTCATATATAATATAAGGTATATTTTAATAATCGTTTACAAATATACAAATTTTAATGAATGTTGGAACTTTGTTTCCAAATAAAATTGTATATTTGCATTACATACTATTTTATCAAATATTATAACATGGAAAATAACAACAAAAAACAATTGGAAATCGAAGTGTCTCCAGAAGTGGCACAGGGTATATACTCAAACTTAGTTGCAATAACTCATTCTACCTCAGAATTTGTGGTTGATTTTGTCCAGATGATGCCGGGAGTTCCAAAGGCAAGCGTAAAGAGCAGAGTAATTCTTGCTCCTGAACATGCTAAGAGATTGCTTTATGCATTGCAAGACAATATTTCTAAATTTGAGTCGAACGTTGCTCCAATTCAGCTGCCAGAGCAGAAGGCACAGAAGGGTGACACTTACGTTCCGAATTTATCAGATTTTAAGGGAGAGGCTTAATAAGCCTCTTTTTTTGTTATATATCAAAAAGGTTGAAGATTGTAAATATCTTTTTCCGATTAAAGAAAATATGTTGTGAAACATCATTTCGAGATTCGCATAAAATGCTCGTTTTTGATGATTTTCGTCTTATAATCGCCCTCTAATTCTTAATAAATGTTAAAAAATGTTAAATATAAACATGGCTGGACATGAAACTTATTATAAGGTGCGGTTATTTGAAATCTTATTAGTAATTTTGCAGTCCAAAATGGGCATTGCCCAAAGTTTAAATCGGATAATTACAAATAGATATAATAATTTAATAAAAACAAAATGCCTACTATTCAACAGTTAGTAAGAAAGGGAAGACAGGTATTGGAAGACAAGAGCAAGTCACCTGCTTTGGATTCATGTCCACAGCGTCGTGGTGTTTGTGTTCGTGTTTACACTACTACCCCTAAGAAGCCTAACTCAGCAATGAGAAAGGTTGCTCGTGTTCGTTTGACAAATTCTAAGGAGGTTAACTCTTACATTCCAGGAGAGGGACACAACTTGCAGGAGCACTCAATCGTGCTTGTTCGCGGTGGTCGTGTTAAGGATCTTCCGGGTGTACGTTATCACATTGTTCGTGGAACACTTGATACTGCAGGAGTTGCAAACCGTACACAGCGTCGTTCTAAGTATGGTGCTAAGCGTCCAAAGGCTGGCAAGTAATTCGTACACAAGAACAAAATCCCTTTTAAACTATTAATTATTTAATTTGTTTTGTTTGTTGGAAGCACAAGGTTGAGTAAATGGTTCGGTGGAACCGTTGAAGAGCGAAAGCAGCCCCAAACTAAACATTATTTATCAAAACAATGAGAAAAGCAAAACCAAAGAAAAGAGTGATCCTTCCAGATCCTGTTTTCAATGACACAAAGGTTTCTAAGTTTGTGAACCATCTGATGTATGATGGAAAGAAGAATACATCTTATGAGATTTTCTATGCAGCTCTTGAGACTGTAAAAGCAAAACTTTCAAATGAGGAGAAATCAGCTCTCGAAATCTGGAAGAAGGCTTTGGAAAACGTAACTCCACAGGTTGAGGTTAAGTCACGCCGTATCGGTGGTGCTACATTCCAGGTTCCTACAGAGATCCGTCCAGATCGTAAGGAGTCTATTTCAATGAAGAATCTTATCCTTTTTGCTCGTAAGCGTGGTGGTAAGACTATGGCTGACAAGCTTGCATCTGAGATTATGGATGCTTACAACGAGCAGGGTGGTGCTTTCAAGCGTAAGGAAGATATGCACCGTATGGCCGAGGCTAACCGTGCATTTGCTCACTTCAGATTCTAATCATTTAAAAGAAGTTATATTATGGCAAAAATAGATTTGCACTTTACACGAAATATTGGTATCATGGCTCACATCGATGCCGGTAAGACAACAACTTCTGAGCGTATCCTTTTCTACACTGGTAAGACTCACAAGATTGGTGAGGTTCACGAAGGTGGCGCAACAATGGACTGGATGGCACAGGAGCAGGAGCGTGGTATCACTATTACTTCAGCTGCAACAACTACATTCTGGAACTGGGATAACCACCAGTACAAGATTAACTTGATTGATACTCCGGGACACGTTGACTTTACTGCTGAGGTTGAGCGTTCACTTCGTGTACTCGACGGTGCAGTTGCTACATATTGTGCAGTAGGTGGTGTTGAGCCACAGTCAGAGACTGTATGGCGTCAGGCTGATAAGTACAATGTACCACGTATCGGTTATGTTAACAAGATGGACCGTTCTGGTGCTAACTTCTTCGATGTAGTTCGTCAGATGAAGGATGTACTTGGTGCTACAGCTGTGCCTATCAATATTCCAATCGGTGCAGAGGAGAACTTCAAGGGTGTTATCGACCTTATCAAGATGAAGGCTATCCTTTGGCACGATGAGACAATGGGCGCTGACTATGATGTTGAGGATATTCCTGCTGAGTTGGCTGACGAGGCTGAGGAGTGGAGAACAAAACTTCTTGAGTATGCTGCTGAGTGCGACGAGGCTTTGATGGAGAAGTTCTTCGAGGATCCTTCTACTATCACAGATGAGGAGCTTATCGCTGCTATCCGCAAGGGTACACTTTCTATGCAGATTACTCCAATGTGCTGCGGTTCTTCATTCAAGAACAAGGGTGTTCAGACATTGCTCGACTATGTTTGTATGTTCTTGCCTTCTCCAGTAGATACTCCAGCTGTTGTTGGTACAAACCCAGACACTGGTGCTGAGGAGGATCGTCGTCCTGCAGAGGATGAGAAGACTGCTGCTCTTGCATTTAAGATTGCAACTGACCCATACGTTGGCCGTTTGACATTCTTCCGTGTTTACTCAGGTAAGGTAGAGGCTGGTTCTTACGTTTACAACGTTCGTTCAGGTAAGAAGGAGCGCGTAAGCCGTTTGTTCCAGATGCACTCAAACAAGCAGAACCCAGTTGACGTAATCGGTGCTGGTGATATCGGTGCAGGTGTTGGTTTCAAGGATATCCGTACTGGTGATACTCTTGCTGATGAGGATGCACCAATCGTACTTGAGTCAATGGAGTTCCCAGAGCCAGTTATCGGTATTGCTATCGAACCTAAGACTCAGAGCGACGTTGATAAGTTGGGTATCGGTCTTGCTAAGCTTGCTGAGGAGGATCCAACATTTACTGTTAGAACTGACGAGCAGAGCGGCCAGACAGTTATCTCTGGTATGGGTGAGCTTCACTTGGATATCATCATCGACCGTTTGAAGCGTGAGTTCAAGGTTGAGTGTAACCAGGGTAAGCCACAGGTTAACTACAAGGAGGCCATCACTCAGACTGTAATGGGCCACCGTGAAATCTACAAGAAGCAGTCTGGTGGTCGTGGTAAGTTTGCTGATATCATCGTTAATGTAGGTCCTGTTGATGAGGACTTCAAGGAAGGTGGTCTTCAGTTTGTTAACGAGGTTACTGGTGGTAACATTCCTAAGGAATTCATCCCATCTGTACAGAAGGGCTTTGAGAATGCAATGAAGAACGGTGTTCTTGGTGGCTTCCCAATGGATTCTTTGAAGGTTGTTCTTGAGGACGGTTCGTTCCACCCAGTGGATTCTGACCAGCTTTCATTCGAGATCTGTGCACTTCAGGCATACAAGAATGTATGTGCTAAGGCTAAGCCTGTCTTGATGGAGCCTATGATGAAGCTTGAGGTTGTAACTCCAGAGGAGAACATGGGTGATGTTATCGGTGACTTGAACAAGCGTCGTGGTCAGGTTGAGGGTATGGAGAGCAGCCGTTCAGGTGCTCGTATCGTCAAGGCTATGGTTCCACTTGCTGAGATGTTCGGTTACGTTACAGCACTTCGTACTATCACTTCAGGTCGTGCAACATCTTCAATGACTTACGATCATCACGCACCAGTATCAAGCTCAATCGCTAAGGCTGTGCTTGAGGAGTGCAAGGGTCGTACAGATCTTGTATAATTAGGATAAATCGAGTTAGAGGTGCCAGTTAGCGAATGACTCTTAACTGGCATACCTCTTACTCCTTATTATATTAACAATTTAATAAAACAAAATGAGTCAGAAAATTAGAATTAAACTAAAATCTTACGATCACAACTTGGTTGACAAGTCTGCCGAGAAGATTGTAAAGACAGTTAAGGCAACAGGCGCTATCGTTAGCGGTCCTATTCCATTGCCAACACACAAGCGTATCTTCACTGTTAACCGTTCTACATTCGTTAACAAGAAGTCTCGCGAGCAGTTCGAGCTTTCTTCATTCAAGAGACTTATCGACATCTATAGCTCTACAGCTAAGACTGTTGACGCTTTGATGAAGCTTGAGCTTCCAAGTGGTGTAGAAGTTGAGATTAAGGTTTAGTACATTAAAAGATTTTATTAAAAATTACTGAAATGCCAGGATTATTAGGAAAGAAAATCGGAATGACATCCGTATTCAGTGCCGAGGGTAAGAACGTACCATGCACTGTTATCGAAGTAGGTCCTTGTGTTGTTACTCAGATTAAGAGTGTCGAGAAAGATGGTTACGCTGCCGTTCAGGTAGGTTTCCAGGATGCTAAGGAGAAGAATACTTCTAAGCCAATGATGGGACACTTTAAGAAGGCTGGTGTAACACCAAAGCGCCACTTGGCCGAATTCAAAGATTTTGACACTGAGTACAACCTCGGTGACGTAATTACAGTTGAGCTGTTCAATGATGTTAACTATGTTGACGTTGTTGGTACATCTAAGGGTAAGGGTTTCCAGGGCGTTGTTAAGCGTCATGGTTTCGGCGGTGTAGGCCAGAGCACTCACGGTCAGGACGACCGTCTGCGTAAGCCAGGTTCTATCGGTGCTTGTTCATACCCAGCAAAGGTATTCAAGGGTATGCGCATGGGCGGCCAGATGGGTGGCGACCGTGTAACTACTCACAACCTACAGGTGTTAAAGGTTATTCCTGAGCACAACCTTCTTTTGATCAAGGGTTCTGTTCCGGGATGTAAAGGTTCAATCGTAATAATTGAGAAATAATGGAAGTTAATGTATTAAATATTAAGGGCGAGGAAACCGGTAAGAAGGTTACTCTTAACGATGCAATCTTTGCTATCGAGCCTAACGATCATGCTATTTATCTTGACGTAAAGCAGTATATGGCTAATCAGCGTCAGGGTACAGCAAAGTCTAAGGAAAGAAGTGAGGTTAGCGGTTCTACTCGCAAGCTTGGTCGTCAGAAGGGTGGCGGCGGCGCTCGTCGTGGTGATATCAACTCTCCAGTTTTGGTTGGTGGTGGTCGTGTATTCGGTCCAACTCCACGCGACTATGGCTTCAAGTTGAACAAGAAGGTTAAGACTCTTGCTCGTAAGAGTGCTTTGTCTTACAAGGCTCAGGCTAACGCTATTTTGGTAGTTGAAGATTTCAATTTTGAGGCTCCAAAGACTAAGGAGTTCGTTGCTATGTCAAATAATCTCAAAGTTGCTGATAAAAAGTTGCTTGTAGTTTTGCCAGA
Organism: Bacteroidaceae bacterium; assembly: GCA_045111775.1. GTDB lineage: Bacteria > Bacteroidota > Bacteroidia > Bacteroidales > Bacteroidaceae > Ga6A1. The sequence goes on from JBGUGY010000225.1 coordinate 8,698, forward strand.
AGCAAATAAAAATGTATATTTGTCTGCTCGTAATATCCAGCGCGCTGACGTAGCTATCGCTTCTGCAATTAACACTTACAAGGTGTTGAACGCAGACGCTTTGGTCGTTACTGAGAGTTCATTGAAGGAAATTGAAAAAATCTTAATCAAATAAGGAGGTTAGAATATGGCATTTATTATCAAACCGCTGATTACAGAGAAGATGACTGCAATCACAACTAAGTCTTCTGAGGACAAGACTTACAAGGTTAAGGGCGAGACTCGTACAAAGGTTGCACAGCCAAAGTATGGTTTCCTTGTAAAGCCAGAGGCTAACAAGCTTGAGATTAAGAAGGAGGTTGAGACTCTTTACAACGTAACAGTTGTAGCAGTTAACACTCTTAACTACGCAGGTAGAAACAAGAGCCGCTACACAAAGGCAGGTCTTATCAAGGGCCGCACAAACGCTGTTAAGAAGGCAATTGTGACTTTGAAGGAAGGCGATACTATTGATTTTTATAGTAATATTTAAATAAAAGATGGCAGTACGTAAATTTAAGCCCACAACACCGGGTCAGAGACACAAGATTATTGGTACTTTCGAAGAAATTACTGCATCAGTACCAGAAAAATCTCTTGTATACGGTAAGCGTTCAACAGGTGGCCGTAACAATGTCGGAAAGATGACAATGCGCTACAATGGCGGCGGTCACAAGAGAAAATTCCGTTTCATCGATTTCAAGAGAGAGAAGGATGGTGTTCCAGCTGTAGTAAAGACAATTGAGTACGATCCAAACCGTTCGGCTCGTATCGCATTGTTGTTCTACGCTGATGGTGAAAAGCGTTATATTATTGCTCCTAACGGTCTGCAGGTTGGCAGTACTTTGATGTCTGGAGAGAAGGCAGCACCTGAGGTTGGTAATGCTCTTCCATTGCAGAACATCCCTGTCGGTACTGTAATACACAACATCGAGCTTCGTCCAGGTCAGGGCGCTCTCCTTGTTCGTTCTGCAGGTAATTTCGCTCAGTTAACTTCACGCGACGGTGACTATTGTGTTATCAAGTTGCCTTCAGGTGAGCTTCGCAAGGTTTTGGGCACATGCAAGGCTACAATCGGTAGCGTAGGTAACTCAGACCACTCACTTGAGTCTTCAGGTAAGGCAGGTCGCTCACGCTGGTTGGGCCGTCGTCCACACAACCGTGGTGTCGTTATGAACCCAGTTGATCACCCAATGGGTGGTGGTGAAGGTCGTCAGTCTGGTGGTCACCCACGTTCACGTAAGGGATTGTATGCTAAGGGTCTTAAGACAAGACGTCCAAAGAAGCAGTCTAACAAGTATATTATCGAAAGAGCTAAAAAGTAACTAAGTTAATTGAGTAAATTATGAGTCGTTCATTAAAAAAAGGTCCATACATCAACGTAAGTCTTGAGAAGAAGATACTTGCTATGAATGAGAGTGGCAAGAAGAACGTTGTTAAAACATGGGCTAGAGCTTCAATGATTTCCCCAGACTTCGTGGGACATACAGTTGCAGTTCACAACGGAAATAAATTTATTCCTGTTTATGTTACTGAGAACATGGTTGGTCACAAACTAGGTGAATTTGCTCCAACACGCAGATTCGGCGGCCACGCAGGTAAGAAATAGGAACGAGATTTGTTAAGATTAAAAAGAAGAATAATATAATCATGGGCAAAAGAAAGAGATTTGCTTCTGCTGCAAGAAAAGAGGCACAGAAAACCCAGTCTTTCGCTACAATGCGAAATGTTCCTTCTTCACCACGCAAGATGAGATATGTTGTTGACATGATTCGTGGAATGGAGGTTAATAGAGCACTTGGTACTTTGAAGTTCTCAAGCAAGGCTGCTTCTGCTGGCGTAGAAAAGTTGTTGCGCTCAGCAATCGCAAACTGGGAACAGAAGAATGATCGCAAGGCTGAAGAGGGCGAACTTTTTGTAACTACAGCATTTGTTGACGAGGGTGTAACTCTTAAGAGAATGAGACCAGCACCACAGGGTAGAGGTTACAGAATCCGCAAACGTTCAAATCACGTGACTTTGTACGTTGATACAAAAACTAATGATAAAGACTAAATAGATGGGACAGAAAGTTAATCCGATAAGTAACAGACTTGGTATTATCCGTGGTTGGGATTCTAATTGGTATGGCGGCAAGAACTTCGGCGATTCTCTGCTAGAGGACAGCAAAATCCGCAAGTACCTGAATGCTCGTCTTGCTAAGGCCAGCGTTTCAAGAATCGTTATAGAGCGTACATTGAAGCTCGTTACTATTACTGTTTGCACTGCCCGTCCGGGTATTATCATTGGTAAGGGTGGCCAGGAAGTTGACAAACTTAAGGAAGAGTTGAAGAAGATTACTGATAAGGACATCCAGATCAACATCTTCGAGATTAAGAAGCCAGAACTCGATGCAGTCATTGTTGCTAACAACATCGCTCGCCAGGTAGAGGGTAAGATTGCTTACCGCCGTGCTATCAAGATGGCTGTTGCAAACACTATGAGAATGGGTGCTGAGGGTATCAAGGTTTTGATCTCAGGTCGTCTTAACGGTGCAGAAATGGCACGTTCTGAAATGTTCAAGGAAGGCCGTACACCATTGCACACTTTCCGTGCAGATATCGACTATTGCCACACTGAGGCTTTGACTAAGGTTGGTTTGCTTGGTATCAAGGTATGGATCTGCAAGGGTGAGGTTTATGGCAAGAGAGATCTTGCTCCTAACTTCGTTCAGGCTAAGGAGAATGGTCGTGGTAATGGTAACAACAACGGCAAGAGAAATTTCAGAAACAAAAAGAACAACAATCGCTAATTAGTTAGACATTATGTTACAACCAAAAAGAACCAAATATAGAAGACCACAAAAGGGCCGCTGCAAGGGTAACGCCCAGAGAGGTAACCAGTTGGCCTTCGGTACATTCGGTATCAAGTCATTGGATACAAGATGGCTTACAGGTCGTCAGATTGAGGCTGCCCGTGTTGCTGTTACACGTTACATGCAGCGTGAGGGTCAGATTTGGATTCGTGTCTTCCCTGATAAACCAATCACTAAGAAGCCAGCCGACGTCCGAATGGGTAAGGGTAAGGGTGATCCAGTAGGATACGTATTCCCATTGACTCCTGGTCGTATCATCTTCGAGGTAGAAGGTGTACCTTATGAAATCGCTAAGGAGGCTTTGCGCCTTGCTGCTCAGAAGCTCCCAGTGACTACAAAGTTTATTGTTAGACGTGATTACGATAAAAACGCTTAATTATGAAGATAGCAGAAGTAAGAGAATTGTCAGATAAGGATTTAGCTGAAAGAATAGAGACTGAGGTAGCTAACTACAATCAGATGAAGTTAAATCATTCAATCTCTCCGTTGCAGAACACTGCACAGATTAAGGCGTTGCGCCGTACGATTGCTCGTATGAAGTCAGAATTGCGTCAGAGAGAACTTAAAAAATAATGCTCCTCATGGAAAGAAATTTAAGAAAGCAGAGAACAGGTGTTGTTATTAGCGACAAGATGGATAAGACTATTGTTGTTGCCGCTAAGTTTAAGGAGAAACACCCTATCTATGGTAAGTTCGTTAGCAAGACTAAGAAGTACCATGCACATGACGAAAAGAATGACAGTCATGTTGGTGACACAGTTTTGATTATGGAGACTCGTCCATTGAGCAAGACTAAGAGATGGAGACTAGTTGAAATTATTGAAAGAGCTAAGTAATTATGATACAGGCAGAATCAAGATTGGTAGTAGCTGATAACAGCGGTGCTCGTGAAGCTAAGTGTATCCGTGTATTGGGTGGAACTAAGCGCCGTTATGCTTCTGTAGGTGACACTATTGTTGTCGCTGTACAGAATGTTATCCCATCAAGTGATGTAAAGAAGGGTGCGGTATCAAAGGCTTTGATTGTACGTACTAAGAAGGAAATTCGTCGTGCTGACGGTTCTTATATTCGTTTTGATGATAATGCTTGCGTATTGTTGAATAATGCAGGTGAGTTGAGAGGTAGTCGTATTTTCGGTCCTGTTGCACGTGAGTTGCGTGCTGCTAACATGAAGGTTGTTTCATTAGCACCTGAAGTACTTTAATTTTATAAGTATACAGTAATGAGTAAGTTACATATTAAGAAAGGCGATACAGTTTACGTCAATACTGGTAAGGATAAGGGAAAGACTGGTAAGGTAGTTAAGGTCTTCGTTGAGGAGAACCGCGCTATCGTTGAGGGTCTTAACATGGTATCTAAGAGCCAGAAGCCAAGTGCTCAGAACCCAAATGGCGGTATCGTAAAGCAGGAAGCCCCTATTCATATCTCTAACTTGAATTTGGTTGACCCTAAGTCAGGAAAGCCAACTCGTGTGGGTATTAAAATTAACGAAGATGGCACTAAGGTGCGCGTCGCTAAAAAATCTGGAGAGGAGATTAAGTAATGAGTAATACTGCAAACCTTAAGAAAGTCTATGCTGAGAGCATCGCTCCAGCATTGATGAAACAGTTCAATTATAGCTCAAAGATGCAGATTCCTGTACTGAAGAAGATTGTCATCAACCAGGGTCTTGGTATGGCTACTGCAGACAAGAAGATCATCGATGTTGCTATCAATGAGATCACAGCTATCACAGGTCAGAAGGCTGTTGCTACAGTTTCTCGCAAGGACGTTGCAAACTTCAAGTTGCGTAAGAAGATGCCTATCGGTGTCATGGTAACATTGCGCCGCGAGAAGATGTACGAGTTCCTTGAGAAGTTGGTTCGCGTGGCATTGCCACGTATCCGCGACTTCAAGGGTATCGAGAGCAAGTTCGATGGTCGTGGTAACTATACATTGGGTATTCAGGAGCAGATCATCTTCCCAGAAATCAACATCGATTCTATCGAGCGCATTTTGGGTATGAACATCACTTTCGTTACAACTGCGAAAACAGACGAGGAGGGTTACGCTCTTCTGAAGGAGTTTGGTTTACCATTTAAGGACGCTAAAAAATAATAAAGTATGGCAAAAGAATCAATGAAGGCTCGTGAAGTAAAGAGAGCTAAACTTGTTGCTAAATATGCTGAGAAGCGTGCTGCTTTGAAGAAGATTGTTAACACTGGCGATGCTGCTGAGGCATACGAAGCTGCTCAGAAGTTGCAGTCTATTCCAAAGAACGCTAATCCTATCCGTCTTCACAACCGTTGCAAGCTGACAGGTCGTCCAAAGGGCTATATCCGTCAGTTCGGTATCTCTCGTATTCAGTTCCGCGAGATGGCTTCAAACGGTTTGATTCCAGGTGTAAAGAAGGCAAGCTGGTAATAAACAGAACATTTTTAAATATTGTCAGGGTAGTCCTGATTAATTTAATAACATTTATATGACAGATCCAATAGCAGATTATCTCACCAGATTGAGAAATGCAATTAGTGCAAAGCACAGAGTTGTTGAAATCCCTGCATCAAACTTGAAGAAGGAGATCACTAAGATCTTGTTCGACAAGGGTTACATCCTGAACTACAAGTTCATAGAGGAGGGCCCACAGGGAACAATTAAGGTAGCATTGAAGTACGATGCAGTTAACAAGGTTAACGCTATCAAGAGCCTCAAGAGAGTTTCTACTCCAGGTTTGCGTAAGTACACTGGCTACAAGGACATGCCGAGAGTTATTAACGGATTGGGTATTGCTATAATATCTACATCTAAAGGTGTAATGACTGATAAAGAGGCTTCAGAACTTAAGATAGGTGGTGAAGTGCTTTGTTATGTATATTAATAGGAGGATTCATATATGTCAAGAATTGGAAAGTTACCTATCGTAGTCCCTGCAGGTGTTACAGTAACACTTAAGGACAATGTGGTTTCAGTTAAGGGCCCAAAGGGTGAGCTGACACAGACTGTTGATCCTTCTATATCTGTTGATTATACTGACGGCAAGATTTCTTTTGCCCCAGTTGAAGGTGCTGATATTGATCCAAAGCAGCAGCAGGCATTCCACGGTTTGTACCGTGCATTGGTGAACAATATGGTTCACGGTGTTTCTGAAGGCTACAAGAAGACTTTGGAGTTGGTTGGTGTAGGTTATCGTGCATCTAACCAGGGTAACATCATTGAATTCGCTTTGGGTTACACTCATAGCATTTTCTTCGAGTTGCCATCTGAGATTAAGGTTGAAACTAAGTCTGAGAGAAACCAGAATCCAATTATCATATTGGAGTCTTGCGATAAGCAGTTGTTGGGCCAGGTTTGCTCTAAGATTCGTTCTTTCCGTAAGCCAGAGCCTTACAAAGGAAAGGGTATTTTGTTTGTTGGCGAACAGATTCGTAGAAAGTCTGGTAAGTCAGCTGGTGCTAAATAATTTTAAACTCCTACGATTATGACAACAAAATCAGATAGACGAATCAAAATCAAATACAGAGTACGTAATAAGATTACAGGTACAACTGAGCGTCCACGTTTGAGCGTATTCCGCAGCAACAAGCAGATCTATGTACAGGTTATTAACGATTTGACTGGTACTACTCTTGCTTCTGCATCTTCACTTGGCATGGAAGCTATGCCTAAGAAGGAGCAGGCTGCCAAGGTTGGCGAACTGATTGCCAAGAAGGCACAGGAAGCTGGTGTTACTACTGTCGTATTCGACCGTAACGGATACTTGTATCATGGTAGAATCAAGGAGGTAGCTGACGCTGCCCGCAATGGTGGACTTAAATTCTAATTAATTATGGCAGTAAAAAATGTAAAAATAGGCAGCGATGTCGAATTGAAGGACAGATTGGTTGCTATTAACCGCGTTACTAAGGTTACAAAGGGTGGTAGAACTTTCACATTCTCTGCTATTGTAGTTGTAGGTGATGGTAACGGTATCATTGGCTACGGTCTTGGTAAGGCTGGCGAGGTTACAGCAGCAATCGCTAAGGGCGTTGAGTCTGCAAAGAAGAACCTTGTAAAGGTTCCTGTTCTCAAGGGAACAGTTCCACACGAGCAGGCTGCTAAGTTCGGCGGTGCTGAGGTATTCATCAAGCCTGCATCTACTGGTACCGGAGTGGTAGCAGGTGGTGCTATGCGTGCTGTTTTCGAGAGTGTCGGTATTACTGACGTTCTTGCAAAGTCTAAGGGCTCATCAAACCCTCACAACCTTGTAAAGGCTACTTTCGAGGCTCTTGCTGAGATGCGTGACGCTAAGACTATTGCACAAAACAGAGGTGTGAGTCTTGACAAAGTATTTAGAGGATAAATAAAAAGGAGGAATATTTATGGCAACTATCAAAATTAAGCAGATCAGAAGCAGAATTGGTGCTCCTAAGGACCAGAAAAGCTGTCTTGATACACTTGGATTGAAAAAGTTGAATCACGTCGTAGAGCGTGAGGATACTCCTTCTTTGCGTGGTCAGATTGCTAAGGTTCATCACCTAGTAACTATTATTAAGTAATCAATCGTTTAACATAGATTTGATATGAATTTAAGTAATTTGAAGCCAGCTGCTGGCTCTGTTAAGACTGCAAAGAGAATAGGTCGTGGTCCAGGTTCTGGTAAGGGCGGCACTTCTACTCGCGGTCACAAGGGTGCAAAGGCAAGATCTGGTTATAAGAATAAGATTGGTTTCGAAGGTGGTCAGATGCCTCTTCAGCGCCGTCTACCTAAGTTTGGTTTCAAGAACTTCAACCGTGTTGAGTTCCAGCCAGTTAACTTGGATGCTATCCAGAAGTTGGTAGAGGCAAAGAATCTTGCAAAGGTAACTATCAACGATTTCGTTGCAGCAGGTTTTGTTTCAGCTAACGCTAAGGTTAAGGTTCTCGGCAACGGTGCTTTGACTGCTAAGGTTGACGTTGAGGCAAACGCTTTCTCTAAGAGTGCTGAAGCTGCTATTCAGGCAGCAGGTGGTAATGCAGTAAAACTGTAAATCAAAATGGGAAAGGCTAGAGAAACATTGTTGAATATGTGGAGAATTAAGGATCTTCGTATGAAGATCCTCATAACTCTCCTTTTCGCTGCAATATACCGTTTTGGTTCGTTTGTGGTTTTGCCTGGTATTGACCCTGCTCAACTGGCTAATTTGCATGAGCAGACCAATAACGGTTTGATGCAATTGTTGAACATGTTCTCGGGCGGTGCGTTCTCAAATGCTTCGATTTTTGCATTGGGAATCATGCCATACATTTCTGCTTCAATTGCAATCCAGATTGCGTCGATGATCATGCCTTCTGTTCAGAAGATGCAGCGTGAGGGCGAAAGCGGTAGAAGAAAGCTTAATCAGTATACTCGCTATCTGACTTTGGTCATACTGATTGTTCAGGGCTACTTCTATATCGAAAACTTGAAGGCGCAAGCAGGTGGTGCTATTAATCCTGCAATCAGTGGATTGGCATTCCAGCTGATTTCTACTGTCATTTTGGCAGGTGGAAGTATGTTCATCCTTTGGTTGGGTGAGCGTATTACTGACCGCGGAATCGGCAACGGAGTCTCAATTATCATCATGCTCGGTATCATTGCCCGCCTACCAGCATCATTCACTCAGGAGGTTGTTACTCGCTTGGAGAATGCTCATGCCGGTGGTTTGGTTATGTTCCTGATAGAGATGGTAATTCTATTGGCAGTTATGATGGCTGCAATTCTTCTTGTACAGGGTACTCGCCGAGTTCCTGTTGACTATGCAAAGAAGATTGTAGGCAACCGTCAGTACGGTGGTGCTCGCCAGTATATCCCATTGAAGCCATACGCTGCTAATGTAATGCCTATCATCTTTGCACAGGCTATCATGTTCATCCCTCTGACACTTGCAGGCTTTAGCGGCAAGAGCAACAATTCTGTTGTAATGTTGTTTATGGATCATACAAGTTGGCTTTACAATATTGTATTTGCCTTGTTGATTATAGGATTTACTTATCTGTATACAGCAATTACACTGAATCCTGTTCAGATGGCAGAGGACTTGAAGCGTAGCAACGGCTACATCCCAAAGATTAAGCCGGGTAAGGATACTGCAGATTATATCGATGGTATCATGAGCCGCATTATTCTTCCGGGTTCTTTGTTCTTGGCATTCATCGCTTGTATGCCAGCATTTGCCGGCATATTCGGTGTAAAGGCAGAGTTCGCTCAGTTCTTTGGTGGAACATCTTTGTTGATTCTTGTAGGTGTAGTGCTTGATACTCTGCAGCAGATTGAAAGCCATTTGCTGATGAGTCACTATGACGGATTGTTGGAGGAAGGTCACATCCGTGGCCGTAATGCTGCTCCTGTAGCTTAAATATTATTGATTAAAGGCAATGATATTTCTTAAGACTGATGAAGAAATAGAATTACTTAGGCAAGCAAATCTGCTGGTGGGTAAAACGCTGGCAGAACTTGCCAAGATTATACAGCCGGGTGTAACAACCCGCCAATTGGATAAGGTTGCCGATACTTTTATCCGCGACCATGGGGCTGAACCAACATTCCTTGGTTTCCCCAATCCTTATGGCGGACCGTTTCCTGCAAGCATCTGTACATCTGTAAACGATCAGGTTGTACATGGCATACCAAATGACAATCCGCTCGAAGAGGGTGATATCGTTTCTGTTGATTGTGGAACTCTTCTGAACGGTTTTAACGGCGATTCGTGCTACACATTCTGTGTTGGCGAGGTTAGTCCTGAAGTTCTGCAACTTCTGAAGACAACTAAGGAATCGCTTTACAAGGGTATAGAGCAGGCTGCTCCCGGAAAGCGCTTGGGTGATATCGGCTTTGCTGTCCAGACACATTGCGAAGACAAGGGATACGGCGTTGTCCGCGAATTTGTCGGACATGGAATTGGAAAGGAAATGCACGAGGATCCGCAAGTTCCGAATTATGGCCGAAGAGGTAACGGACCTCAGATAAAGAATGGTCTGTGTATCGCGATTGAGCCGATGATTACATTGGGAAGCCGCGAGATATACATGGAACAGGACAGATGGGGAATAAGAACCCGCGACCATTCAGTCGCTGCTCACTATGAGCACACGATTGCGGTACGGAAGAACGGCGCAGATATTCTTTCATCATTCGAGTTTATCGAAGAAGTTTTAGGAGATAAAGCAATTTAATTATTTATGGCAAAGCAGTCAGCTATAGAACAAGACGGAGTAATCGTAGAGGCATTGTCTAATGCAATGTTTCGTGTTGAACTGGAAAACGGTCACGAGATTACAGCACATATCTCAGGTAAGATGAGAATGCATTACATAAAGATATTGCCCGGCGACAAGGTTCGCGTGGAGATGTCTCCATACGATCTTTCAAAAGGCAGAATAGTATTCAGATATAAATAAAATTAGATATGAAAACAAGAGCATCATTAAAGAAGCGTACCCCTGAGTGCAAGATTGTTCGTCGCAAGGGACGTTTATATGTTATTAACAAAAAGAACCCTAAGTTTAAAATGCGTCAGGGTTAATTGATTATTTTTGCAGAAAAAAATAATATAGAATATGGCAATTAGAATTGTTGGTGTAGATTTGCCTCAGAATAAGAGAGGTGAAATCGCGTTGACCTACGTATACGGTATAGGTCGTAGTAGCTCAGCAAAAATCTTGGAGAAGGCTGGTGTCGACAAGGACATTAAGGTAAAGGACTGGACCGACGACCAGGCTGGTAAGATCCGTGAGATTATTGCTGCTGAATACAAGGTAGAGGGTGACCTTCGCTCTGAGATTCAGTTGAATATTAAGCGTTTGATGGATATCGGTTGCTACCGTGGTGTACGTCACCGTATTGGTCTTCCTGTTCGCGGTCAGAGTACTAAGAACAACGCTCGTACTCGCAAGGGTAAGAAGAAGACAGTTGCAAACAAGAAAAAAGCTACTAAATAATAATTAGATATGGCAAAGAAAACAGTCGCAGCTAAAAAGAGAAACGTAAAGGTTGACGCTATGGGTCAGTTGCACGTACATAGCTCATTCAACAACATCATCGTTTCTTTGGCAAACAGTGAGGGTCAGATTATTTCATGGTCTTCAGCTGGTAAGATGGGATTTAGAGGTTCTAAGAAGAACACTCCTTATGCAGCTCAGATGGCTGCCCAGGATTGCGCTAAGGTAGCGTTCGATCTTGGCCTAAGAAAGGTTAAGGCATACGTTAAGGGTCCAGGTAACGGACGTGAGTCTGCTATCAGAACTGTACACGGAGCTGGTATCGAGGTTACAGAGATTATAGACGTTACTCCATTGCCACATAATGGTTGCCGTCCTCCAAAGAGAAGAAGAGTATAATTGAAATAACCGATTTATCAAAATGAGACTGTGTTTCGGCTGCAACTGTAAGGCAGTCTCATTTTAACAAAAAAAACTAAAATTAAAGAAAGTATGGCTAGATATACTGGACCAAAATCAAGAATCGCACGTAAGTTTGGCGAGCCTATTTTTGGAGCTGACAAGGTTCTTTCAAAGAAGAATTATGCTCCTGGACAGCACGGTAACAACCGTCGCAAGAAGACTTCTGAGTACGGTGCCATGTTGGCAGAGAAGCAGAAGGCAAAATACACTTATGGCGTTCTCGAGAAACAATTCCGTAACATGTTTGAGAAGGCTGCTAGTTCAGACGGCATTACCGGTGAGGTATTGTTGCAGAACTTGGAGTCACGTCTTGACAATGTAGTGTTCCGTTTGGGTATTGCTCCAACACGCGCAGCTGCTCGTCAGTTGGTTAACCACAAGCACATCACTGTTGACGGTGCTGTTGTTAACATCCCTTCATACGCAGTAAAGCCAGGTCAGGTTATTGCTGTTCGCGAGAAGTCAAAGTCATTGGAGGTTATTGCCAATGCATTGGCTGGCTTCAACCACAGCAAGTATCCTTGGTTGGAGTGGGAGGAGAGCGCAAAGGCTGGTAAGTTCTTGCACAAGCCAGAGCGTGCTGACATTCCTGAGAACATTAAAGAGCAAATGATTGTCGAGTTGTACTCTAAATAATAATTGAAGAATGGCGATATTAGCATTTCAAAAACCTGATAAAGTTTTAATGTTAGAGGCCAATGACAAATTCGGTAAATTCGAGTTCCGTCCATTGGAGCCTGGCTTTGGTATTACTATCGGTAATGCCTTGCGCCGAATACTTCTTTCATCTTTGGAAGGTTTCGCAATCAACACCATCCGTATTGCAGGTGTTGAGCACGAATTCTCTTCTGTAGAGGGCGTAAAGGAAGATGTTACTAACATTATCTTGAACTTGAAGCAAGTTCGCTTCAAGCAATTAGTAGCAGATCGCGAGTTTGAGAAGGTAAGCATTACCGTATCAAACGCAAGCGAGTTCAAAGCCGGTGATATAGGTAAGTATTTGACTGGATTTGAAGTGTTAAACCCTGAATTGGTTATTTGCCATTTAGATTCTAAAGCGACAATGCAGATTGACATCACTATTAACAAGGGTCGCGGATATGTCCCTGCCGACGCAGAGGAGAACAGAGACAATGTCAGCGATGTTAACGTGATTCCAATCGACTCTATTTACACTCCAATCCGTAACGTAAAGTACGCTGTAGAGAATTTCCGCGTTGAGCAGAAAACCGACTACGAAAAGCTGTTGCTTGAAATTACAACCGATGGTTCCATTCACCCAAAGGACGCTCTTAAGGAGGCTGCAAAAATCCTTATCTACCACTTCATGTTGTTCTCTGACGAGAAGATCTCTATCGAGAATGCTGGTCTTGACGACAACGAGGAGTTCGATGAGGAGGTATTGCACATGCGTCAGTTGCTGAAGACTAAGTTGACTGATATGGATCTTTCTGTTCGTGCCCTCAACTGCTTGAAGGCTGCAGATGTTGATACACTCGGCGACTTGGTACAGTTTAACAAGACCGACCTGCTTAAGTTCCGTAACTTTGGTAAGAAATCGCTCACTGAGCTTGATGATTTGCTAGAGAGTCTGAATCTTTCGTTTGGAACTGATATTTCTAAGTATAAA